>NZ_JACFPH010000004.1:0-87608 GCF_016102085.1 Lactobacillus sp. M0390
CATATGCCAGCTGGCGTACAGGAAACTGGGCAAGAGTAACAGTACCAAAACTAAAGGGTTATACTGCAAGTAGTGCCTTTGTTCCTGCAGAAAAAGTAACAAGTGATAGTCAAGACCAGCAAGTAGATATTTACTACACTGCTGATAAGTAATAAGGAGGTTTCTAGATTTAAATAATTTAGAAACCTTTTTTGTTGAAAAATTTCCAGAGTTCACAGAAAATTCATAAAAAGTTCAAATAAATATGTAATCATATAGTTAAATAATAATCGTTATTTAAAATGGAGGAGAAAAATGAATAGTAGAAATAGAAGTCTACTTATTTCGTCTGCAGTTGCAGGACTAGTATGTGGAGTTGCCTTAACTCAACAACAAGTAAAGGCGGCAACAGAAGATCCAGCAACAAGCAGTGAAAAAGTAGTAGAAGTGCAGGCTCCAGGAAGTAAGACTGAAGCAGATACAAGTGTTAATGATTCAAATGGACTAACTGATGCAGATGCAAATAGTGGAAGCGAAATAAATACCACCACTAACGAGTCTACTGAAGTAGATAAAAACGTTACTAATCGTCAATCAACTGAAGCTAAGCAGCAGGTATCAATCAAGGCAGGCCAGGGCAGTGAAGTAATTGACCAAGGAACATGGGGTACGAGTAAGTGGGAATACACTCGTGAGGGTGACGACTACGTTTTACATTTGCATGAAGGAACTTTAGGATTACCAAAATGGTATTCTGATAAATTTGCATATGCAGGTGTAGGCCAGCTAAATGAAAACTTTAAGAACCAATTAACTAAGATTAAATTTGATTCTGGTGTAATTGCAAACCAAAATTCGGCAGGTTTATTTTATGGTTTAACTAATTTGAAATCAATTGAAGGATTAGAAAATCTTGACACTTCAAATGTAACGAATATGCGCCAAATGTTTGAAGATTCTTCGAATTTGACTGAACTGGATTTAAGCAAATTTAATACGTCAAAAGTTACTAATATGTATAATATGTTTATGGGGTGTACTAATCTAAAGAGCTTAGATTTGAGCAGTTTTGATACATCAAAAGTCACAGATATGTGGAGAATGTTTTTTGGATGTGAAAAATTAATTAGCATCGATGTAAGTCATTTTAATACTTCAAATGTAACGACTATGAGTGAAATGTTCTTAGGCTGTAAGAAATTAGAGGAAGTTGATGTAAGCAATTTTGATACTTCAAATGTAACAGATATGTCCTGGATGTTTGAGCAATGCTATAGTTTAAAGACTATTGATGTAAGTAATTTCGATACTTCAAATGTAACAGATATGTCCTGGATGTTTGACGGCTGTTATAGTTTGAAGAACATTGATGTAAGTAATTTTGATACTTCTAAAGTGACAAAGATGAATTCTATGTTTATGGGGTGTTCTAATTTAAAAAGCATTAATGTAAGTAATTTCGATACTTCAAATGTAACAGATATGTCATTTATGTTTGACAGTTGCTCTAGTTTAAAGAACATTAATGTAAGTAATTTCAATACTTCGAATGTAACAGATATACATTCAATGTTCTATAGCTGCCATAGCTTGGAAAATATTGATTTAAGTCACTTTGATACTTCTAAAGTAGAAGAAATGACATTTATGTTTAATAGCTGTTGGAGTTTAACTGACTTAGATTTAAGCAACTTTGATACTTTTAATGTAACAGATATGAAGCATATGTTTAGAGGCGATGATAAATTAGACCACTTAGTTCTCGGTATAAATACTAAGTTCTCAGCTGATACTGCTTTACCTGTAAATCAAGCTAATGGTAAGAAGATTATGTGGAAAGCTACAGAGGGCTATCAAAAGGGTAAGCGTTACAGTTCAGATGAGTTAATGGCAATGCCAGGTCGTGACCAAGTTACTACTTATGACTGGTCAAATGAGAAGAATATCATCAAAACAACTACTGAAAGTAAAACTGTAACCCGCTTAATTAACATTCACCAACCAGTTGGTGGAGTTAAGAGTGTTGAACAAACTGCTGTAATTAGTAGAGCGGTCAATACATATGATGATGGCACTACTGATTATGGTGAATGGTCAAAATCACAATGGAATGCCTGTGAGATTCCAACATTTGCAGGATATGAAGCAAATATCAAAGAGATACCAGCTCAAGTTGTAACTGATCAAACCACCAATCAAACCATTGATGTTACTTATGGCCCTGCTAAGCAAATCGTTACTATTCAATATATCGATAAGGGCAATGTAATTGGTACCCAACAAATAAGAGGTGAAATTGGCGAGAAGATTAAGCCAAACTATGAAGTACCAGCTGGATACATCTTAGTTTGTCCGCCAACCATAATTACAGTAGATAAATCAGGAAATCAAGTAGTTAAAATTAACGTTAAGCATGAGATTGTCAAGGGAACAGAAAGTAGAACTGTAACGAGAACAATCAATGTGCATCAACCAGACGGTTCAGTTACAACTACTAAGCAGGTAGTAACGCTTAGCCGTTCGTATACAGAGGATAAAGCGACCGGACAAAAGACATATGCCAGCTGGCGTACAGGAAACTGGGCAAGAGTAACAGTACCAAAACTAAAGGGTTATACTGCAAGTAGTGCCTTTGTTCCTGCAGAAAAAGTAACAAGTGATAGTCAAGATCAACTAGTAGATATTTACTACACTGCTGATAAGTAATAAGGAGGTTTCTAGATTTAAATAATTTAGAAACCTTTTTTGTTGAAAAATTTCCAGAGTTCACAGAAAATTCATAAAAAGTTCAAATAAATATGTAATCATATAGTTAAATAATAATCGTTATTTAAAATGGAGGAGAAAAATGAATAGTAGAAATAGAAGTCTACTTATTTCGTCTGCAGTTGCAGGACTAGTATGTGGAGTTGCCTTAACTCAGCAACAAGTAAAAGCAGCAACAGAAGATCCAGCAGCAAGCAGTGAAAAAGTAGTAGAAGTGCAGGCTCCAGGAAGTAAGACTGAAACGGATGCAAATGGTAATAATTCAAATGGAATAAATGATACAGATGCAAGTAGTAGTAATTCAACTAGTGAAAGCGCGGAAAATAGCTCCACTAACCAGTCTACTGAAGTAGATAAAAATGTTACTAATAGTCAATCAACAGAAGCTAAGCAGCAGGTATCAACCAAGGCAGTCCAGGGCAGTGAAGTAATTGACCAAGGAACATGGGGTACAAGTAAATGGGAATACACTCGTGAGGGTGATGACTACGTTTTACATTTGCATGAAGGAACTTTAGGATTACCAAAATGGTATTCTGATAAATTTGTTAGTGCAGGTGTAGGACAGCTGAATGCAAACTTTAAGAATCAATTAACTAAGATTAAATTTGATTCTGGTGTAATTGCAAATCAGGATTCGGCCGGTTTATTTTGTGGATTAACTAATTTGAAGTCAATTGAGGGTTTAGCCAATCTAAACACTTCTAATGTAACAAGCATGTATGCGATGTTTCAAGACTGCTCTAATTTGACTGAATTAGATTTGAGCAAATTTAATACATCAAAAGTTATTAATATGTATGCGATGTTTTATAGATGTACTAATCTTAACAGCTTAGATTTGAGCAGTTTTGATACATCAAAAGTCACAGATATGTGGAGAATGTTTTCTGGATGTGAAAAATTATTTAGCATCGATGTAAGTCATTTTGATACTTCCAACGTTATAAACATGCAAGATATGTTCGGTTCATGTAAAAGCTTAGAAGAACTCGATTTAAGCAACTTTGAAACATCAAAGGTTACAAATATGAGAGATATGTTTTACGGGTGTTCTAGTTTAAAGAGTATTAATGTAAGTAATTTCGATACTTCAAATGTAACAAATATGTCCTGGATGTTTGAATCATGCTATAGTTTAAAGACTATTGATTTAAGCAATTTCAATACCTCGAATGTAACAGATATGCATTCAATGTTCTATAGCTGCCATAGCTTGGAAAATATTGATTTAAGTCACTTTGATACTTCTAAAGTAGAAGAAATGACATTTATGTTTAATAGCTGTTGGAGTTTAACTGACTTAGATTTAAGCAACTTTGATACTTCAAATGTGACAGATATGTCATATATGTTTAATGGTTGTTGGAGTTTAATTAGCTTGAATCTAGGTAACTTCGATACTTTTAATGTAACAGATATGAAGTATATGTTTAGTGGCGATAATAAACTAGATCACTTAGTTCTTGGGGTAAATACTAAGTTCTTAGATGATACTGCTTTACCTGTAAATCAAGCTAATGGTAAGAAGATTATGTGGAAAGCTACCGAGGGCTATCAAAAGGGCAAGCGTTACAGTTCAGATGAGTTAATGGCAATGCCAGGTCGTGACCAAGTTACTACTTATGACTGGTCAAATGAGAAGAATATCATCAAAACAACTACTGAAAGTAAAACTGTAACCCGCTTAATTAACATTCACCAACCAGTTGGTGGAGTTAAGAGTGTTGAACAAACTGCTGTAATTAGCAGATCAGTCAATACATATGATGATGGCACTACTGATTATGGTGAATGGTCAAAATCACAATGGAATGCCTGTGAGATTCCAACATTTGCAGGATATGAAGCAAATATCAAAGAGATACCAGCTCAAGTTGTAACTGACCAAACCACCAATCAAACCATTGATGTTACTTATGGCCCTGCTAAGCAAATCGTTACTATTCAATATATCGATAAGGGCAATGTAATTGGTACCCAACAAATAAGTGGTGAAATTGGTGAGAAGATCAAGCCAAACTATGAAGTACCAGCCGGATACATTTTAGTTTGTCCGCCAACCATAATTACAGTAGATAAATCAGGAAATCAAGTAGTTAAAATTAACGTTAAGCATGAGATTGTCAAGGGAACAGAAAGTAGAACTGTAACGAGAACAATCAATGTGCATCAACCAGACGGTTCAGTTACAACTACTAAGCAGGTAGTAACGCTTAGCCGTTCATATACAGAAGATAAAGCGACCGGACAAAAGACATATGCCAGCTGGCGTACAGGAAACTGGGCAAGAGTAACAGTACCAAAACTAAAGGGTTATACTGCAAGCAGTGCTTTTATTCCGGCAGAAAAAGTAACAAGTGATAGTCAAGATCAACAAGTGGATATTTACTACACTGCTGATAAGTAATAAAGAGGTTTCTAGATTTGAATAATTTAGAAACCTTTTTTTGTTGAAAAAATATAAGTGTAATCATATAATTAAATAATATATGTTATTTAAATCGGAGGTAAAAATGAACAGTAGAAACAGGAGTCTACTTATTTCGTCTGCAGTTGCAGGACTAGTATGTGGAGTTGCCTTAACTCAACAACAAGTAAAGGCTGCAACAGAAAATCCAGTAGCAAGCAGTGAAAAAGTAGTAGAAGTGCAGGCTCCAGGAAGTAAGACTGAAGCAGATACAAGTATTAATGATACAAATGGACTAACTGATGCAGATGCAAATAGTAGTAATTCAGCCAGTGGAAATGAGGAAAATAGCTCCACTAACGAGTCTACTGAAGTAGATAAAAACGTTACTAATAGTCAATCAACAAAAGCTAAGCAGCAGGTATCAACCAAGGCAGGCCAGGGTAGTGAAGTGATTGACCAAGGAACATGGGGTACAAGTAAATGGGAATACACTCGTGAGGGTGATGACTACGTTTTACATTTGCATGAAGGAACTTTAGGGTCGCCTAGTGATATTTCTGATGAAAATTGTCGTGTAGGTGTAGGTGTACTCCAATTAAATGAAAACTTTAGGAATCAATTAACTAAAATAAACATCGATCCAGGTGTAATTGCAAATGAATGTTCGAATGGTTTATTTTATGGTTTGACTAAATTGACTTCAATTGAAGGATTAGAAAATCTAGATACTTCAAAAGTTTATAGTATGTATAGTATGTTTAAAGATTGTTCTAGTCTAACCAAAATAGATTTGTCACACTTTAATACTTCAATAGTATTTGAATATAGTGAAATGTTCCGCGGTTGTACTAATTTGGTTAGTATAGATTTAAGCAATTTTTCAACTCCTCCTGAGCTTGGAGGACCTAGTACTATAGATATGTTTGATAACTGTATAAGTTTAACTGATTTGAAACTTGGTGCCTTAATTTCTGGTGATGCGTTTGAAATGTTCGCTAATTGTACTAGTCTAACAAGTTTGGATTTAAGCAAGTTTATTATGCCAACGGGA
Source organism: Lactobacillus sp. M0390 (assembly GCF_016102085.1). Classification (NCBI taxonomy): domain Bacteria; kingdom Bacillati; phylum Bacillota; class Bacilli; order Lactobacillales; family Lactobacillaceae; genus Lactobacillus; species Lactobacillus sp. M0390. The sequence continues at coordinate 6,210 of NZ_JACFPH010000004.1, forward strand.
ATGACCACAGGCATGTTTAAAAATTGCAGTAAGCTTAATCATTTAATTATTGGACCTAATTATACAAGCTTAATTAACACCAAATTACCTATTCCTCCAGTTGGTACTGTGATTCCAGGTACTAATAAAAAAGTCGCAGCTCCATATTGGGTAGCAACAGAAGGATATCAAAAAGGACAACTTTATACTTCAGAAGAGTTAGTATCACTAGAAGGACGTGATCAAGTTACTATTTATGATTGGGTTTCTACTGATCAGACAGCCAAAGAATCAACTGAGAATAAGGCTGTGACACGATTAATTAGCATCCATTTGCCAAATGGTGGACTTCAAAATGTCCCACAATCTGCAATTATTAGTCGCAAAGTTTATACATATGAAGATGGCTCCGTGGATTATGGTGACTGGACAACAGCTCAGTGGGATGCATATGAAGTGCCCGTTTTTTCAGGTTATAAACCAAGTAGTAAAGAAATTCCCGCCCAAGCTGTAACTGGGACAACTGTAGACCAAACGGTTGATATTTACTATACTCCTGCAAAGCAAGTAGTGACTATTCAATATTTAGATAAGGGAAAAATTGTTGGAACGCAGCAGGTAAGTGGTGAAATTGGCGAAAAGATTAAGCCAAACTATGAAGTACCAGATGGATATGTAGCAGTTTGCCCACCGTCTACCATTACAGTTAATAAATCAGGAAATCAAATAGTTAAAGTCAATGTTAAACATCAACTTGTTCAAACTAGTGAATTAAAGACTTTGACAAGGACAATAAATCTCCATTTACCAAATAATAGTGATCAAGTTTACAGCCAAATTGCTACAATTACTCGTCTTGTCACTGAAGATAAAGTAACAGGACAAAAGACATATAGTGCTTGGAAAACTGCAAAATGGGATAGATTTGAAGTGCCAAAATTTGCTGGTTATACTGCAACAAGTGCGGTAATTGCGGCTAAGACAGTTACAAGTACAAGTAAAAATGAAGTAATAGATATATATTACACAGCTAATAAGTAATAAAGAGGTTTCTAGATTTAAATAATTTAGAAACCTTTTTTGTTGAAAAATTTACAAAGTTCACAGAAAATTCACAAAAAGTTCAAATAAATATGTAATCATATAGTTAAATAATAATCGTTATTTAAATTGGAGGTAAAAATGAACAGTAGAAACAGAAGTCTACTTATTTCGTCTGCAGTTGCAGGACTAGTATGTGGAGTTGCCTTAACTCAACAACAGGTGAAGGCAGCAACAGAAGATTCAGCAGCAAGCAGTGAAAAAGTAGTAGAAGTGCAGGCTCCAGGAAGTAAGACTGAAGCAGATACAAGTGTTAATGATGCAAATGGACTAACTGATGCAGATGCAAATAGTAATTCAACTAGTGGAAGCGAAATAAATACCACCACTAACGAGTCTACTGAAGTAGATAAAAACGTTACTAATACTCAATCAACAGAAGCTAAGCAGCAGGTATCAGCCAAGGCAGGCCAGGGCAGTGAAGTAATTGACCAAGGAACATGGGGTACAAGTAAATGGGAATACACTCGTGAGGGTGACGACTACGTTTTACATTTGCATGAAGGAACTTTAGGGACACCTAAGTTTTTAGGTATAAATCAATTAAATTCAAATTTTAGGAATCAACTAACTAGAATAAAAATTGATTCAGGTGTAATTGCAAATGAAGATTCCTTAGGTTTATTTAGCGGCTTGACTAAATTAAACTCAATTGAGGGCTTAGCCAATCTGGACACTTCAAATGTAGCGAATATGTACCAAATGTTTAAAGATTCTTCGAATTTAACAGAACTGGATTTGAGTAAATTTAATACGTCAAAAGTTACTAATATGTATGCAATGTTTGATGGATGTACTAATCTAACAAATTTAGATTTGAGTAAATTTAATACGTCAAAAGTTACTAATATGTCTGCAATGTTTTATGGATGTACTAATCTAACAAATTTAGATTTGAGCAGATTTAAGACATCAGAAGTAGAAGGTATGGCTGATATGTTTACAAACTGTACTAGCTTAACAAAATTAGATTTGAGTAGTTTTGATACGTCGGCTGTCATTGGTATGATAGACATGTTTTATGGATGTAAGGAATTAACTAACATAGATGTAAGTCATTTTAATACTTCGAATGTAAAGAATATGAGATGTATGTTCTACAACTGTGAAAAATTGGAAGAAGTTGATGTAAGCAATTTTGACACTTCAAATGTAACAAATATGTCCTCAATGTTTGACGGTTGCTATAGTTTAAAGAACATAGATGTAAGTAACTTTAATACCTCAAATGTAACAAATATGTGCGCAATGTTTGAAAGTTGCTCTAGTTTAAAGGGTATAGATGTAAGTCATTTTAATACTTCGAATGTAACGACTATGAGTGAAATGTTCTTAGGCTGTAAGAAATTAGAGGAAGTTGATGTAAGCAATTTTGATACTTCAAATGTAACAGATATGTCCTGGATGTTTGACGGTTGCTCTAGTTTAAAGACTATTGATGTAAGTAATTTCAATACTTCAAATGTAACAGAAATGTATGCAATGTTCAGGGGTTGCTCTAATATAGTCAGTCTAGACTTAAGTAGCTTTGATACTTCTAAAGTGACAGATATGGCATCTATGTTTAATGGTTGTCGTAGTTTGAAGAACAATGATGTAAGTAACTTCAATACTTCAAACGTAACAAATATGTCCTTGATGTTTGAGGAATGTTGGAATTTAACTGATTTAGATTTAAGCAACTTTGACACGTCAAAAGTAGAAATAATGGTGTCTATGTTTTATAATTGTGTAAGTCTAATTGATTTAAATCTAAGTAATTTCGATACTTTTAATGTGACAGATATGAGGTATATGTTTAGTGGCGATGATAAATTAGACCACTTAGTTCTCGGTATAAATACTAAGTTCTCAGCTGATACTGCTTTGCCTGTAAATCAAGCTAATGGTAAGAAGATTATGTGGAAAGCTACAGAGGGCTATCAAAAGGGCAAGCGTTACAGTTCAGATGAGTTAATGGCAATGCCAGGTCGCGACCAAGTTACCATTTATGAATGGTCAAATGAGAAGAATATCATCAAAACAACTACTGAAAGTAAAACTGTAACCCGCTTAATTAACATTCACCAACCAGTTGGTGGAGTTAAGAGTGTTGAACAAACTGCTGTAATTAGTAGAGCTGTCAATACATATGATGATGGCACTACTGATTATGGTGAATGGTCAAAATCACAATGGAATGCCTGTGAAATTCCAACATTTGCAGGATATGAAGCAAATATCAAAGAGATACCAGCTCAAGCTGTAACTGATCAAACCACCAATCAAACCATTGATGTTACTTATGGCCCTGCCAAACAAATCGTTACTATTCAATATATCGATAAGGGCAATGTAATTGGTACCCAACAAATAAGAGGTGAAATTGGCGAGAAGATTAAGCCAAACTATGAAGTACCAGCTGGATACATCTTAGTTTGTCCGCCAACCATAATTACAGTAGATAAATCAGGAAATCAAGTAGTTAAAATTAACGTTAAGCATGAGATTGTCAAGGGAACAGAAAGTAGAACTGTAACGAGAACAATCAATGTGCATCAACCAGACGGTTCAGTTACAACTACTAAGCAGGTAGTAACGCTTAGCCGTTCGTATACAGAGGATAAAGCGACCGGACAAAAGACATATGCCAGCTGGCGTACAGGAAACTGGGCAAGAGTAGCAGTACCAAAACTAAAGGGTTATACTGCAAGCAGTGCTTTTGTTCCAGCAGAAAAAGTAACAAGTGATAGTCAAGATCAACTAGTAGATATATATTACACAGCTAATAAGTAATAAAGGGGTTTCTAGATTTAAATAATTTAGAAACCTTTTTTGTTGGAAAAATTTCCAGAGTTCACAGAAAATTCACAAAAAGTTCAAATAAATATGTAATCATATAGTTAAATAATAATCGTTATTTAAAACGGAGGGAAAAATGAACAGTAGAAACAGAAATCTACTTATTTCGTCTGCAGTTGCAGGACTAGTATGTGGAGTTGCCTTAACTCAACAACAGGTGAAGGCAGCAACAGAAGATTCAGCAGCAAGCAGTGAAAAAGTAGTAGAAGTGCAGGCTCCAGGAAGTAAGACTGAAGCAGATACAAGTGTTAATGATGCAAATGGACTAACTGATGCAGATGTAAATAGTAGTAATTCAAATAGTGGAAGCGCCGAAAATAGCTCCACTAACGAGTCTGCTGAAGTAGATAAAAATGGAATTAACACTCAATCAACAGAAGCTAAGCAGCAAGTATCAACTAAGACCGGCCAAGGCAATGAGTTAATTGACCAAGGAACATGGGGTACAAGTAAGTGGGAATACACTCGTGAGGGTGATGACTACGTTTTACATTTGCATGAAGGTATTCTAGGATCACCTAATTATTCTATAGAAGAATATGCTGGAGTAGGCGTAGGACAATTAAATGCAAACTTTAAGAATCAATTAACCAAGATTAAATTTGATTCAGGAGTAATTGCAAACCAAAATTCGACTGGTTTATTTTATGGCTTAACTAATTTGAAATCAATTGAGGGTTTAGCCAATCTAGACACTTCTAATGTAACGAATATGAGTCAAATGTTTCAAGATTCTTCGAATTTGACTGAATTAGATTTGAGCAAACTTAATACAGCAAAAGTTACTGATATGTACGCAATGTTTTATGGGTGCACTAATCTTAACAGCTTAGATTTAAGCAGTTTTGATACATCGGCAGTTACAGATATGATGAGGATGTTTGCTGGATGTAAAAAATTAACTAGTGTTGATGTAAGTAACTTTAATACTTCAAATGTAACAAGAATGACATTTATGTTTGACAGATGCTCTAGCTTAAAGAACATTAATGTAAGTAATTTTGATACTTCAAATGTAACAATTATGCCTTGGATGTTTAATGGTTGTCATAGTTTGAAGAACATTGATGTAAGCAATTTTGACACATCAAAAGTGACAGACATGTCTGAGATGTTTGGTAGCTGCCATAGCTTGGAAAATATTAATTTAAGTAACTTTAATACTTCAAATGTAACAAACATGTCATTTATGTTTGACAGTTGCTCTAGTTTAAAGAACATTAATGTAAGTAATTTCGACACTTCTAAAGTGACAGGTATGCCTTGGATGTTTAATGGCTGTCATAGTTTGAAGAACATTGATTTGAGCAATTTCAATACATCAAATGTAACAGATATGTATTCAATGTTTAATGGATGTTGGAATTTAACTGATTTAGATTTAAGCCACTTTGATACGTCAAAAGTAAAAAGAATGACATTTATGTTTAATGGCTGTTCTGACTTAGTCAGTCTAAACTTAAGTAATTTCGATACTTTTAATGTGACAGATATGAAGTATATGTTTAGTGGCGATAATAAATTAGACCACTTAGTTCTCGGTATAAATACTAAGTTCTCAGCTGATACTGCTTTACCTGTAAATCAAGCTAATGGTAAGAAGATTATGTGGAAAGCTACAGAGGGCTATCAAAAGGGTAAGCGTTACAGTTCAGATGAGTTAATGGCAATGCCAGGTCGTGACCAAGTTACTACTTATGACTGGTCAAATGAGAAGAATATCATCAAAACAACTACTGAAAGTAAAACTGTAACCCGTTTAATTAACATTCACCAACCAGTTGGTGGAGTTAAGAGTGTTGAACAAACTGCTGTAATTAGCAGAGCGGTCAATACATATGATGATGGCACTACTGATTATGGTGAATGGTCAAAATCACAATGGAATGCCTGTGAGATTCCAACATTTGCAGGTTATGAAGCAAATATCAAAGAGATACCAGCTCAAGTTGTAACTGACCAAACCACCAATCAAACCATTGATGTTACTTATGGCCCTGCTAAACAAATCGTTACTATTCAATATATCGATAAGGGCAATGTAATTGGTACCCAACAAATAAGTGGTGAAATTGGTGAGAAGATCAAGCCAAACTATGAAGTACCAGCCGGATACATTTTAGTTTGTCCGCCAACCATAATTACAGTAGATAAATCAGGAAATCAAGTAGTTAAAATTAACGTTAAGCATGAGATTGTCAAGGGAACAGAAAGTAGAACTGTAACTAGAACAATCAATGTGCATCAACCAGACGGTTTAGTTACAACTACTAAACAGGTAGTAACGCTTAGCCGTTCATATACAGAAGATAAAGCGACGGGACAAAAGACATATGCCAGCTGGCGTACAGGAAACTGGGCAAGAGTAACAGTACCAAAACTAAAGGGTTATACTGCAAGTAGTGCCTTTGTTCCGGCAGAAAAAGTAACAAGTGATAGTCAAGATCAACAAGTGGATATTTACTACACAGCTAATAAGTAATAAAGTTTTTTTAACCAAGTAAAAAGGAGCTCCTTTGAGCTCCTTTTTTGTATCTAATTGAAGGAATCAAGGCTTTATACTTGGTTTAGAGTTAGTTCACCGTGGTCATAACGATTTCGCGTTTGGGAGTACTCAAAGGGGATACCATTAGTCAAATAACAAACTTGTTCAACTTCAAAAACCGGATCAGTTTTGCTGCACTTTAAATATAGCTGATCATACGCATCTGGTTTATCAGCACGAAGAATTCTATTGGCCTTGCCAACTTTTAAATGAAGCGTATTTTCAATATATCCATAAACTGACTTCCTAAGAACTTCTTCAGTAATACCTGGAATAACCTTTACAGGCATCACTGTATATTCAAGACGTACCGGAAAATCACTTAACAAGCGTTGCCTAATTATGTCATATACTAAATCGCTGCGACTAATTTTTAAAAGAGCAACTTCTTTATCAGTTGGTTCGCGGAGGTCAAATGACACAATGTGATTGGTTAATAGAGCCGTGTTCTTGATTCGTTCGGTAAAGCCGACGTGCTCATTAGCATTATCCTTTTTGGCAATTTCAACTTCTTTTTCTGTCAAAATCAGGGTTCCGTGGCCACGAATCGGTTTGACAACGTTTTGATAGCTCAGAAAGCGAATGGCTTTTACAATTGTAACTTTACTAGTTGCATAATCTGTTGCTAGCTGGTCGATATGAGGTAGCTCTTTTTGATATTTATGCATTAGAATATCTTCTTCAATTTTGTTAGCAATTTTTATGTATTTAGGTCTTGTGATCATCATGCACCTCCAATTGTAAGTAAACTATTTACTTTACTTACAGCTTGCCAATCATTTACTTAAAAAGCAAGATGAAATATGATTATTTTTGAAAGCGCTTTTAATAAATAGAAAGAAGTTATGATAATGACAAAATTTTTCTGGGGCAATTCCAGTTCAAGTATGCAAACAGAAGGTGGGTGGAACGAAGGCGGTAAGAGTTTATCTGTTTATGATGTTCGTAAGTCCGGCCCGCATATTAGTGACTGGCACTTTGCAAATGATAACTACCATCACTTTGATGAAGACTTTGATTACATGAAAGATCTTGGAATGAATATGTATCGGTTCCAGATTTCTTGGTCACGTGTCATCAAGGATGGCGACGGTGAAGTTAATGAGGAAGGGCTTAAATATTATGACAAGCTAGTAGATGGTCTACTAGCACGCAATATTGAGCCAATGATATGTCTTTACCATTTTGATATGCCTTTACACTTAGCAGAAGATTACAACGGTTTTATTAGTAAAAAAGTGTGTGAAGACTTTATTCGCTATAGCAAGATCGTGATCGATCACTTTGCAGATCGAGTTAAGTACTGGATTACTTTTAATGAACAAAACTTGTATCACACTTCGGGTGTATTTCAAATTGCTGGTTATTTAAAAGGTGATAAGACTTTAACCGATATTTATCAAATTGCTCATAATGTTATGTACTGTCATGCGGTGGTTGCTAATTATTTACATGATCAAACAGATGCAAAAATTGGTGGGATGTTAGCTTACAACCAAGTTTATGGTGCAACTGCAAATCCTGCTGATGTCTTTGCGGCACATCAAATAGACGAATTCCTGAACTTTGATTTACTAGATGCGTTTAGCTACGGTAAGTACTCAGATGCAGTAATTAATTTTGTTAAACAGAATAAGTTAGAACTTGATGTTAATGACAAAGAAATGGCAGAAATTTCACGCCTTAAGAGTGATTTCCTGAGTTTTAGTTACTATGCTTCCAGTACGATTGATGCAAGTAAGATACCTGCTGGCACAGCACCAAATCTCTACCAGGATTATGGCAAAAAGGACAATCCTTATCTCAAAACGACCGAGTGGGGTTGGCAAATTGATCCCTTAGGTTTCCGTGATGTTTTAAGCAAGATCTATCTACGCTACCACTTACCTGTATTTCCAATTGAAAATGGGATTGGTGTGCGTGAGAAGTGGGATGGAGAACATCCTATTAACGATGATTACCGAATTGAATATCACCGCAATCATATTAAAGCTATGAAAGCAGCGATTGAAGAAGATGGAGTGGAAGTTATCGGCTACCTTGGCTGGGGACTAATTGATATTTTGAGTTCGCAAGGTGATATGGAGAAACGCTATGGCGTGGTTTATGTTAACCGAACGAATCATGACTTGCGCGATATGAAGCGCGTACCTAAGAAAAGCTATTATTGGCTCCAAAAAGTAATTAAGTCTAACGGACAAGACTTATCTTAAACATGTGAGGTGTTAAATATGAATGACGTTAGTAATACACAAGCTCATCCAAAGCTGCAACGGTTTTTGGATAAGTTTACGGACATATCTGTAAAAATTGGAAATCAAGTTCATTTGCGTTCTTTGCGAGATGCCTTTGCCACACTGATGCCGATGTTTATCTTGGCCGGAGTAGCAGTATTTTTTAACAACGTATTATTTACTTGGGTGCTCAAGGGCGACATGTTAGCAAAGTTTCAAGTATTTGGAACATCTTTAACCAACGGAACGCTAAACGTTGCAAGTATCCTAATTGCGCCAATGATTGCATACTATTTGGCCAAAAACAAGTCTTACGATAGTCCAATTTCAGCGGCGGCAATTGCTCTTTCCGCAGTTTTTATCATGTTGGCTATCCACGTTAGTGTGACTCCAGATGGAGCAAAAAAGGCAGTAGAAGTTACAGGAGCAGTGCTATATTCTCAAGTTGGTACAACGGGGATGTTTGCAGGTATTATTATCGGTTTATTGGCAACTGAAATATACTTACGACTTTCAAAAGTTAAAGCTTTAAAGATTAACTTAGGGGATCAAGTTCCACCTGCCGTAGGTCAGAGTTTTTCTGTTTTACTACCATCCTTATTAACGCTGGGATTATTTGGTGTATTTGCAGCAGTATTGGCATACTTCAATGCTGACTTGGTAACACTTATCTCACGGTTAATTCAAGAGCCATTGCGTTCAGTTAATACGTCACTGCCAGGATTCCTGCTAATCTACTCAACCGGTAATTTCTTATATACATTAGGAATTCACCAAACTGTAATTAATGGCTCCTTACTTGATCCGTTGAACTTGGTTAATATGAATGAAAATATGGCTGCTGTTCAAGCGGGCAAACAGGCTACACATATTATTAACACAGACTTCGTAACTGTTTATTCACAAATGGGTGGAACAGGTTTAACAATTGCCCTAATTATTGCCGTTTTGCTAGTTTCACACTATAAACCATATAAGGATGTAGTTAAATTGGCAGTTATCCCAGGAATTTTTGAAATCAATGAACCAATTATCTTTGGTTTCCCAATTGTCTTTAACATTCCAATGATTATTCCATTTGTTTTGAGCCCTGTTATTGGCTCGTTAATCGGCTACTTTGCAACTGCAATTGGTTTTGTAAAACCTTTGGCATACTTAGTTCCTTGGACTACACCACCAATTTTAAGTGGTTTGCTGGCCAGTGGTGGAGACTGGAAAGTAGTGCTAGTTCAAATCGTTATTTTAGTGGTCTGTACCTTGTTCTATATTCCATTTATCAAGATTTCAGAACGTGTTGCATTGAAGCAGGCTGAGCTAAATAATCAGTAGATTGATTCTAGCACTTAACAAAAGAAACTAATTTCTTCCTTGTTACATAACAGAAAAAGGTTAATTATTAGAATTCTCAATGTTACAATAGTAAATGATATTTTTAGAACTAGTGAGGATAATTAACCAATGAAGAAGGGCGTAAAGCTACTTACAATTTCTGCAGCCATCGCACTGTTTTCGGTTGCAACTGGTACAATCGCAACATCAGTTGTTGACGCATCAACCAGCGAGGAAAGTAAACAAGAGGCAAAGACCGATGAAAAGGCGTCAATCCGATTAGCTAAAGCAGGTTATGTTTTTAGATTAAATCATGATGCCACTATTTCCCTAAAAGCACATCAAGCAGCGCACCTACCCAAAGCAGAAGTAGAGAAGTTGGTTAATGATCAGGTCCTCTTTAAGGTGGATCAGGTTAGTTCATTAAGAAATGGCGTACAGGTTCATATTGTTGATCAGACTGGTCAAGCAAAAGGCTGGGTTAACATTGTTAGTGACTTATACAATGTTAATGCTCAAAAAAAGAGCCTTAAAAAGTTAATTAAGGCCGAGCTGAAGGTGATGGATTATTGCGATATTATGCAAATGAAATCAGCTAAGAAGCAACTCAAAAAGGCAACTAAACTAGCAGACCAAGTAAAAGATCCGGAAGAGCGAGCAATTGCTAAAACCTCCGTTAAAGAATTGAAAAAATGGATGGGTCAACTTGAATACAAGGATATTCCAGCACTGCTAATCGGACTATATCCTAGATATTAGTTCTGTTAATACGGGACTTAATAGGTAAAGTGAGAATTGATTTTTAGTTAACAGATTTTAAGAGCGTACTAATATAAGTCGACAAAAAAAGAAACGTGTATTCTTTTCTAGATATATCCGTGCATACTTTTTATTTTGCTGATATACTATACGTAGCAATTGAACGCAAACGGCTTTGTTAGTAGATTGCTACACACATTTTTCTTATAACTTTCAATACCGCCATGATAATCATGATGTTTCAAAAATTTATGTACTCAAATTGCTACCTCGAATGAAGAACTAGTTTTGAGCTGATTTATGGAAAATCTCTCCTCCTTCGTCTCAAAATAATTTTTAAAATTTTTCGCTGTATAATTCCACCTTGCAATTTAAACCGGTATTGAGAGAGTACGCTGTAAAAAGATAGGATACTTTATGTCCTATCTTTTTATTTACCAATTTTTTGACTGAGAAGTTAATTTGGTCAAAGTGATTTGAGAAAAAGAGCAAACAAAATAATAGGACAGAATTTTTAGGAAGCGCTAAAGATAAAAACTGAAGAATTGACTAAAAATGATTCTGAATTAAAAGGATTTGCTGATCAGTATGATTGTCAATTAGAAGCAGCAGTTGCGGGTACCATACTTAAAATGTTGGTTAAAACTGGTGCAGCTGTTGGTAAACACCTTTCCATTTCTTATGGTTAAAGACGTTGTGCAGATTGAAGTTCATGATTTTATTATGAACAAAAAAGAACCGTCATATCGGCTCTTTTTGGATTTTATTTTAAGTTAAAAATTAGCAATCAGCACTTACAACAAATGTCACTCCATTTACATAGTAGCCATTGGAGTGGGTCATTGCTAAGCCGATCCCAAAATACTTTAGCATAGGATCTTTTAAATGATTCCGGTGAGCATAGTTTGCACTAGCATCATTATTTATAAACTGGTCAAATGCTTGTTGTGCCATCTTTTCAGGGCTGCCATAGGAAACTAAGCAAAGTAACTCTCCAGGAGTCTTTGAACCAGCGTGTTTGTCAGACTGATGATACTTATCATAGTACTGGGCGACTTCAATAGCTCTAGATGCTTCATAGTCAAAGTTAAAGTCGGATTTCTGGGTAGTGTAGACCACTTTTGTTTGAATACCTTGTTGCATACGCCATTCATTAACAAGGCTTTCAAAGATTCTGCCTGTTTCTTCTATAGTATTTCTGTTTAGTGCAGTTCCGGTTGGAATAGAGTTCTGCTTTTCCTTTTGAACCTCTATACTTGTATTGTCTTCTGGGTCGTCCCAATTGTCAGAAGTTGGAATCTCTTCATCTTCTTTTGGTTTTGACTTTTGAGTATCAGTGGCTTTGGCCCAGTTTTTATATGGTAGGCGATACCATTCTAGTCCATTAGCATCCTTATATATTTCATATACCTTTTGTTTACCAATAAGTGTTTCCCGTGATGATTCTCCGTTTGGTCTAGAATAAAGAGTTATTCCAGGTTTCAAATAAACTGAAAATAAAACTGGGCCTTTATCTATAGTTTCATCGGGTGGTACTACTGCATTGTTAAACTTAATATATTTCCCTTTACCAATTTTATAATATTTCTTACCTCTGATGGATTTTTGACCAAGAGTTTGGAAATAAGTTCCTCTTTTTAGTGAAGACTTGCTTTTTCTTTTTCCTTTTGCAGAATACACATAAGCATTATGTCTTAATTGAATTCTTGGTGATGTACTTGCTTCAACAGGTTGTGTGGCTTGAGGCAAGGAAATAGTACTTAGGCCTAATAGAAACGACATTGAAGCCGTAGCTAATATTTTTTTATTTGACATGGATATTTACCTTTTTAAATATATTAGAACTTTACGATACTTATTATTTTAGACGATAAAGAACTTTAAATCATAAAATTTATAGGTTTTATGATTTAAAGTTGCTTTTTTCTTTTTGAGTAGAAGATGCTTAATTAAATAAGTAAAACTAGTGTATCCCGCAAAAGTGCCCAGGCATCTGTAATTTTTTGCTTTTGGCCACCAGACAAGTTCGTTCCATAGTTGGTTAATAAAGTGTTTAACCCATCAGGCAAATGTTCGATTGTTTCATCAAGACCACACGCACTTATTACTTGCTTTAATCTACTTTTTGAGTTGATTAAAATTAATCAAGTAACCAAAAATGGCACGCATTACATAGGCTAAGACCATAGTTATAATCCAGATTAAAAATTGCTGTGCATGTAGCTTAAGTTATTTGAGTTAAAGCATTGGCTCTAGCAATTTCCGCCAGAATTGTAGAACCAGCATTAATGACTGTTAAGGCAATTACCAAACTAAATTGCCACTTTGTTTAAAATTTTTGAATAGCGTTATATCTCTCCTAAAACTTATTTATAAATAGGAACTAAAATAGTATTTCTAATAGCTAAAAATGGCATTATTATTAGTTCAATGCCTGTTTTTAATATTAGCTTTAAAATATTTGCTTTATTTAGAAGAGATTATGCAGTTTAAAGTAGGGTATGGCTCCTTTTTAAGTGTCATAGTGCAAAATAGTAATAGCGGTTAGCAATTAAAAGAGAGCTGCACTCCGCTATTAAGCTAGTGCTTAAAAGATAAGATATTTTACATCCTATTTTTTTGGCAAAATTTTAACTATAAAGTTAATTCATTAAAAAATATTTAAATTAAACAGGCTTTATGAGTAGTTTTGTTAAACTTGAATTATTAGTTTGAAATTTTGTTTGTATTTAAGGAGACCACATATGCTAACAATTAACAATCTATCAATTAAAACACGCCAACCAATTTTACATGACTTTACTTATCAGTTTAAGCCAGGAGAGTTTTATCAAATTGCTGCAGAAAATGGTTCGGGAAAAACAAGCTTTCTTCGTGCAATCACAAATTTAATTCCAATTTCGGCAGGAAGCATTTTGCTAGATGGAGAGCCATATGCAAAGAAAAAGCAAAACTTCTTTTTCTTTGAAAGTAATGATTGGTTTAATGATAACCTCAACAGCTTGGATTATCTTAATTTTGTTAAAAAGCTATGGCACTCGAATGCAGACCTTGATCGAGAAATGGCCTTTTTGGGTGTTAATGAGTTTGCTAAGGTTCCAATTAAGAAATATTCCTTAGGGATGAAACAAAAGTTAATTGTAGCAATGTACTTTACAAGTGATGCTGATTACTATCTGATGGATGAAATAACTAATGGCTTGGATGAAGAAAGTCGTAATAAATTATATCAGCGACTAAATGATGAGATTACAAATAGGAATAAGTGTATTATTTTAACTTCGCATTATAGCAGTGAAGTTAAAGTTAATAATCTTCATCGGCTTGTTCTAGAAAAACAAATGATGCATGAGGTATAGACATGGGTACTTATTTTTCTTTACAACGCAAAAAAATCACTAAATCTAAGTTAACAGTAATCTCAGTAGTCATACTGCTCATCATTTCGCTTACTGTACTTTACTTAAATTCTAAAGATCTGAATAGTAACAATTCTTCCATTAAAGGCCAGCTACAAGGTAATATTATGTTGCAGAAAAATTTTGTTGCAGAAAGCAAGCGAAAACTCAGCGAGCTTAAACCTACGGATCACAGATACCAATCAACTAAGAAAGATTTGAAGGAAGTCGAGACTTCGTTAGCCAAAAAACAAAAATTGCTAGAGGATATCAACAATAATCATTGGGTGCCCGTATATGAAGAACAAATAAGGGCAACAAAAGAGTTGAAAAAAAATAATTCCGAAAGTAATTCGAAGAACTTTGTGAATGGCATTGAGCTGCGCTTTAAATATTTAAAAGCGCATCCGATGCCTTATGAAAGTGATACGCCAGTTTCAGGTATTCAAATTTTGCTAAATCTAAATGAGACATATTGGCCGATTTTATTAACTTTAGTCATGATTTTTATTTTGACCTATCTATATTCTGGTTCATATCGCAATGGAAAAGACATTACGATGGTTTTGCCAATAGGTAGAATCCAGAGTATTTTAACTAACGCAAGCATTGGCTGGATATGTGGAATTGTAATTTTGTTAGGAATGAGTTTATTAGTTTTTGCCTGTGCATCCTTGTTTTTTGGTACAGGTAATATTGCTTATCCATACATTATCCATCAGGTAGTAAACGGAAAATTTGCCTTGGGAATTGTTCCAGTAAGTCAAATTGTACCCAACGCATTGATTTTACAAATTTTTGCAATTCTATTTATTGCACTTTTTACGCAACTTATTGCTAAAATTTTCCTTAATCAATTGCCGTCATTGCTGCTAACAATTTTATTGTTAATTGGTGGCTCCTTAATAACAATAGTGATACAGCCGTTAAACGCGATTGCTCAATGGCTTCCAAGCACTTATCTAAATCCACTTAAGACAGTTTCTGGTACTTTGGCGTATGAGTTAGAGAACGTACAGGTTAATTTTGGAAACGGGATGCTTACATTGATTATTAGTTCCTGTTTTCTAATCGTATTACTGATTTTGGTCGATTATATTCAAACTAAGAATGAGTCAAAGAGGTAAATGAATGAGTACGTATTTAGCTTTTCAATTAAAAAAAGTCTTTAAAAATATCCTAACTCCCATTTCACTTCTATTAGTTATTGGTGCTTTAGCAGTCGTTCTGGTAATGAACAAGCGAACTGAATCTGATTTTAGACTCGAACAAATGGCAAAGACTAGTATTGAATACTCTGAAAAAGAGATTGTTAAAGCAAAAAAGACACTGTTAACTTTCCCAAAAGATAGTAAAAAAGTTGAGCAGGCTAAATTTTCTTTAGCTGAAAACAAGAGAAGCGAGAAACAAGATAGGAAGATAATAAAAGCAGTCAAAGCTGAGAATTGGAAAAAAGCATACGAGATATTATGGCAAAAAAGTAAGAGATTTATAGCCGCAGACGAACAAAATATGGTGGGTGCAGAGAAGGAAATGGCTCTTTACGGCTATTTAAAGAATAACCCACTAAAGTATGAAACGCAGGAAATGCCAGTTACTGGTTGGCAAATTTGGATGCAAGTCAATGAAATGTACTTGCCATATCTTTTTGCCATAGTAGCACTCTTTTTGCTCAGCCTACTTTTAACAGATTCTTATCGTCAAAAATTGGCGACAGCTAAGTTTTTACCACTCAGCAAATGGCAACGGGCTACAAGTGAAAATTTTGCCGGCTTTTTGTTGATTGCTGGTAGTTTCTTCGTTGCTAACTTATTGCTATTTATTTTTGCATCAGTTTTTTCTGGTACGGGTAATTTGGCTTTTCCGACAATTATTCAGCAGTTTGTTAAGGGAAAAACTGTCATAAAATGTGTTCCAACAGGTGATTTGATCTTACCAATCATTATTTTGCAAATTATGTACATATTTTTTATAGTTGCTTTGACCAGATTATTGGCTTGTATTTTCCGTGATAAAATGCCGACTTTGCTTGTTGCACTACTAGTGGTTCTTGGTATTAACCTTGCGACAATGGTGGCAGATCCTTTAAAACGAATTAGTGCATGGCTACCAATGACCTATCTTAATGCAGTAGATGTTGTTAATGGTAAATTGGGCTTGCAGTATCAAAACGGACAGATTAATTTCCAGACAGGTTTGGTAGTTTTGCTTATTGGCACAATACTTATGATAACTTTAACGGCAATCATTAGTAGTCTTCAAGACAATAAAAAAGTTTGACGCATTTTTATATAATGATGCATCTGCAAATTACGCTCACTGGGAACATTTGAAGAAGCCCAAGCTGCGCGCTATTGGAATTGGTTTAGCAACTTCTTATTGTAATGGCTATTATAAAAATGGTGTTTCATTTATTGTAAGTGAAAATATATAAATAAGGCTTTGCTGTAATTTTTAAAAAGGACTATCTTTCCAATATTTGAAAAGATGGTTCTTTTGTTTTTCATTTTCTTGAATAAATTAACTTAACTAATTAATTAAATGATACAATATTACAGAAAAAAGATTGATATTTAGGTATATTGCTAAAACTGCATATTGTATGATTTAGTAAAAAACTTTTTGTTAATTTAGTGCTATGTTCCTAAAATTAGTTTAAAGGGTCTAAAGATAAGTGAGGTGATAGCGTGCATGCTTATTTTTTATTTCAATTGAAAAAAATTGTTAAACAGAATCTAAAGCCTATTATTTTTTGTATCCTATTAATTGCGCTATTTATTTTTCTTGATTTGGACTTAAATATCTTAAAAAATTGTAGTTTCATTGAAAATCAAAATAATAGTGTAGTAACTGCTAGAAGTGTCGTCGTTTTGGATAGCGAACATCCTGAAGGCAAAGAAGGAGAGCTTCTAATTGATAAGAAAAAACCGCATAAAGATAAGCAGTTTAGCAAGCGTAAAGACTTAATCGCAAATGAAAATAGTGCTAGGCAATGGAGCAAAGTACCTAAGTCTAAGAAACATCATAGCAATAAGTTAGAAATTAGTTATCAAACCCCAGCAAAAAGAAGTTGGTTAAATCGGGCAAATAAGTTTTTGAAAGCACTACATGAATCGAAAATACCAAAGCGAAAGGATAATGCGCTGGCTGGCATTCAACTATTTCTAGCTCTGAATAATAAGTATTGGCTCACACTTTTTCTTTTACTAATTATTTTTATTTTGGCTAAGTTTTATACCAGTTCATATCAGAATGGCGAAGATCTTACACAGATTTTACCAGTTGGTCGAATGGGAAAAATAATATCTAACTTGGGTGTAGGGTTGCTGGTCATCTGCTCTACGTATTTGATAATTGCTTTTTCATTTTTTGCTAGTTCTATTCTATTTTTTGGCCAGGCTAGCCTAAGGTATCCGCTGATAGTTCACCAAACATGGGGATATAAAGCAACAGTAGCCACTGCTCCGGCAGTTAAATTAGTACCAACAACAGTTGCTCTTCAACTTTTAAACATTTTAACATTAGTAATTTTTATTAATTTGGTGGCTAAAGTATGTCATAAGCTATTAACAACGATTTTAGTTTCAAGTGCAACTATTGCTTCTCTTGTTTTGGCAACAATGTTTCTAACACCTTTCCATCAAATTGCGCAGTGGTTACCAACTACTTATCTTAGTTCATTAAGGATAAATACAGGCTCAATTTCTTATTATATGAACAATTTTTCAATTAATTTTGAGCACGGTGTGTTGACCTTAGTAATTAGTTCCTTGCTGATGTTGGTTTTAACCCTTATCGTTGATTATCGAAGCGAGTCTAGAATAAGACAAGCAAATATAAGCAACTAAAAAAGAAACATCATAGTGATGTTTCTTTTTAGTTTGGTGTTTTTTATAAGCTGTCCTTAATATTGTCAGCCAAGAAGTTATATAGCATACCTTCTTTTAGTGGCTTAGTATCAATACCTATAGCATCTGCAATTGCATAGGCAAAGGCCCAAGCAGTGGCTGGACCACGACTAGTGATGATTTTGTGTTCATTATCGGTTACTGTGATTGTTTCTTTAAAATGACCACTAGGTGCATCCGCTTTTGTTTGCTCATCAAAGCCAGGATAGCAGGTATAATCTGCATCATTTAAAACGCCATAACGCGCTAATGCGATTGGAGCAGCACACATTGCAGCGTCCCATTTTCCTTCATTATGGCGTTTATTCATTAATTCAGCCAATTTGGAACTATCACGAAGGTTCTCCGCACCGGTTTTTCCACCAGGAAAAGCGACGAGATCATAATCTAGCAAACTGTCATCAACCACTTTGTCACAGGTTAATTTGATTTGATGGTCACCATTGATATCCTTCTTGTTCAGACCAACCATGTCCGTTTGAACACCCAAGCGGCGCAAAACATCAACTGTGCTAAGACCTTCAACTTCTTCACATCCGTCAGCAAAAACTACTGCAACTTTACACATTTTAAAAGACCTCCAATCTATTTCTTTTATTATAAACTAGTTTAATTCAAGATAAAAAAGCAAGTCACTGAGTTTAGTTAAATACAGAGTAGGTCGGGGACTAATTGGCATTTTAACCTTTTTCGGTGCAATCCATAATGATTGCAAGCCAGCGTTTTCTGCTCCTTGAATTTCTTCAACTAAATCTGTCCCGATAACTAGGCAATTATCTGGATCTAATTCTTGCTCTTTTATAATTTGAAACAGGACATTTTTATTTGGCAAAGGATTAGCAAAATCTTCTTTAAAATAGGAAGCAGAAAAATAGTTAAGTAATTCGCTATCAGATAGGCGAGCTGAGATTAGTTCACGTTCTTCTTTGGCAAGGAGAATTAGCTTAACTTGGCTTGTTACTTGGTCAAGAAATGGAATAGCATCTTTGACTAGTTGTCGCTGACTTCCTAATTTTGTTTTGAAAATTTTTTCGGCCTCAGCCAAATCGTCGGCACAAAAATTTTGCAGGGTTAGTGCAATGCGCTCACTGAAACCCATTATTTTAACTTGTCCTTGTAAGCTAGAATATTTTAGGCGTTCAGCTGGTCCAAAATCATGTCCGAGTTCTTTTAAAGTTTGCCTGAGTGCGACTTGTTCAGCCGTTTTTTCATTTAATAAACTACCTTCAGGAACAAAAATTAACGTTTGATATTTAGTCACTTGAAATTACCCTCTTAATTTACTCTTAACTGCATTATAATAGATATTAATGCTAAAAAGGAAGTGAAGTTTTATGCCATCAATTTTAACACTTGTTTTCCTACTAATCGGGGGAATAGCAGGTGGATTACTGTCCTCAGTTGCATCAATGGCATCCTTAGCGTCATATCCGGTACTACTTGCAGTGGGAATTCCACCGGTATATGCTAATGTGACAAATGATGCTGCTTTGATTTGGACTGGAATAGGATCGACTATTTCGTCACTCAAGGAACTAAAAGGACACTGGAAACAGGTTGCTTTTTACGGCACCTTTACAGTTATCGGGTCACTAGTGGGGTGCCACCTATTACTAGCTTTTCCCTCAGCTGTTTTTGAAAAAGTTGTGCCGTTTTTCATTGCAGGATCAGGAATCATGGTAATTGTATCGGCTAAGCATCATAGCTTGGAACCACACAAAAGACCACTATGGCAAGAACTGCTTTCTATTGCAGCTCTTTTATTTATGGGTGTTTATACGGGCTATTTTGGTGCTGCGGCTGGCGTGATTGTGATAGTTTTGTTAACCTATGTAACAGATGAAAAATTCATTGTAGTCAATGCAATCAAAAACGTAATTTGCGGGTTGGCAAACTTAGTTGCCTTAATAGTTTTTGCTTTCACTTCGCATATCTATTGGATACAGGCAATCCCACTTGCAATTGGCATGTTTATTGGTGGCTACTTTGGTATGGATATTTTGCGTGTTGTTCCTGCTAAATATGTGCGCATTTTTATTGCTGTATTAGCATTTTTACAAGCGGGCTATTTCTTTTATAAAGCATATATGTTATAGTTTACCAACACTATTTGAATGAAGGGAGAATACAAAATGGCAACAGAAGTTTATCTAGTACGTCATGGCGAAACAATGTTTAACCAGTTGGATAAAGTACAGGGATGGTGTGACTCCCCTCTGACAATCAAGGGAATTGATGATCTTAAGTCAACCGCGCAGGCGCTTAGTCAGGTTCACTTTGATAACATGTATTCTTCTGATTTAAAAAGAGCAATTGACACAGTACACTTAATGAAAGATGCCAATCAAGTTTCTGAAATTGGCAAAATTAAAAAACTTCCGGAATTTCGTGAAGTCTTTTTTGGTTCATTTGAAGGCGATGATATCGCTACGACTTGGGAGCAAGTCAGTGAAGCAGCCGGAATTGGGCCTGAAGATGATGTTACTAAAATCATCAATCAAGTTGGCATTTATGAGTTCCGTGAAGCAACAAAAAAGGCTGATCCACGTCATTTGGCGGAAAATAAACGTGAACTTGATGAGCGGATGGAGCGAGCTGTATCTGTTCTGGGTGAATTGACCAAAATTGAACAACGTGTGCTAATTGTTTCGCATGGTGATTTTATCAAAACGCTGGCCATCAAATACTGGAATCAGAGTGATGGCTTACATGACATTGTTTTTCCTAATAACGGTAGCGTTACACGGGGGATACTCCACGATAACGGTCGCTTTGAAATTGTGGATTATAATGTTAATGCAGAAGATATGTAGAGTCCTACTGTAAAGGTAGGACTTTTTATTAAGTTAAGACAATGGGGTAAATTAATGAAGGATCAAACAACTAAGCGCTATGCCTACGTAACGGCACTGAACGTAATTATTACAGTTGCGGAATTTATTGGTGGATTCGTTTCTGGATCTTTATCATTGCTTTCAGACGCTGTGCATAATTTGAGCGATGTTGGCGCAATAGTTATTTCTTTTGTCGCCCATCTAATCAGTAATCGGCGTAGTAATAAGCAAAAGACTTTTGGCTATGAGCGCGCTGAGACCTTAGCGGCTTTTACAAATGGCGTGGTGTTAATTTTAATTAGTATTGTTCTATTCGTAGAGGCAATTGAACGTTTCTGGCAGCCAACGCAGATTAGCGGTGGCGTTATGTTAATTGTCTCAATCATTGGCTTAGTTGCTAATATTGTTTCAATGCTTGCAATGCACGAGGATGGCGAAAAGAACCTTAATGTCCGTTCAACCTTTATCCATATGATGAGTGATGCACTTTCGAGTGTAGCTGTCGTTATTGGGGCAATTTTTATTTACTTTTGGAAGATTACTTGGCTTGATCCTTTGATGACACTTCTTGTTTCCGTGTTTGTATTTCATGAAGCATGTAGTTTAACGAAAAAGGCAGCTAACGTTTTGATGGAATCTAATCCAGATATCGATCTTGACGAAGTTAATCGCATCGTTTTATCATTTCCAGAAATAAAAAATATTCATCATGTGCATGTTTGGCGTTACAGTGATCGTTACATTATGCTCGACGCACATGTTAACGTAGATCGAGATCTAACAGCAGGCCGGTTTGAAGAATTGACAGATGAAATAAGTCAAAAACTAGCTGTGTTGGGCATCAATCATACCAATTTTCAGGTTGAGTGCGAACGTGGTAAAAATGATCAGATGATTGCATCAGATCAGGACAAGAGGGGGGCTGAATAATATGTCATTAGAAGTTAATCTTTTTACAGCGGTTATTGTTTTAATTGTTGGCTTATATGACATGGCTTATGCCTTTAACAGAAGATATAAGTCGAAAAAGGGTGGTTTTGGTCCCTTTATGGTTTTGGGCATCATATTCACTATTTTTGGAATTTATTTACTAATTAGACACTGGATGGGATAAAAATGGTCAAATTAGTGTTGTTGAGGCATGGGGAAAGCACAGCCAACTATGCTAATGTTTATACCGGTTGGAATGATGTTGAACTAACTGAAAAAGGACGCAAACAGGCTGAAAATGCTGGTCAGTTAATTAAGCAAATTCCTAATTTTAATCCAACCCATCTGCATACGTCAGTTTTATTGCGGGCAATTGTTACTGCTAATATCGTCGCAGAAGTATGCGGTTGGCTCTACTTACCAATTACTAAGACTTGGCGTTTGAACGAACGGCACTACGGGAAATTGCGTGGCATAAATAAGGATCAATCACGCGAGATTTTTGGGGATGAACAAATCACTGAATGGCGGCGTGGTTTTTATGCAGTTCCACCAGAAGGTGGTGAAGTCACTGCCGCTTGTTACGCATCGTGTGATCGGCAACGCTTGCCGAGGGCTGAAAGTCTTTATCAGACACAAAAACGTTTAATGCCTTATTATTATGATCAAATTGCGAGTAGACTACGGCTAGGGGAGGACCAATTGGTTGTAGCCCATGGCTCAAGTTTGCGTGCTTTAATAAAAAAACTTGAAGAAATTGACGATTATGACATTGTTAAGCTTGAAGTTCCCAATGCGGAGCCAATCATTTATACTTTGGATGATCAATTAAATATCATTAAGAAAGAAATATTACATTAAATTTTCAGCGCTTTTCAGTTAAGTGTAAGTATTCTCCTTGATATATGTTAAAATCTAATACGATACTAAATAGATTTTTTTACATTCTTAGTTTGGAGAATTGGTATGCGTAAAATATTTTTATTACGAGGCGCACCCGGCTCCGGTAAATCTTCATTTATTGCTCGTCATCACTTACAGCCTTATGCGATTAGCCGTGATCAAATAAGGTTATTATTGGCGAATTTGACTTACTATTATGAAGAAGATTCCGATTGCTTACATCAAGTAATTCCGCGATATGCAAATGAGCAAACGGAAAAAATGGTGGATTACCTCGTAGAAGAGAAGATGAAGCGTGGCGAAACCGTAATTGTCGATAGTACCCACATTGTTCAAGAAAGCATCGAGCACTATAAAAAGTGGGTTGAGTGCTATCGCTATGAGTTGTTTGTCGTTGACTTAATGCATCATAAGAACTTGCGGGGGTTGCTCAATCGCAACGAGGTTCGCAGGCAATATGACTGGGTTAAGCCGGAAGTAGTTAAAGAGATGTATTTGACCTATCAGGATAATTTACATGTCCCTGAGTGGGCACACGTTATTAGTCCGACGCAGATGCCTAAGGCCTTATCACAAAAGGAGAGTAATTTAGATCACTTCTCTCATGTGGTTGCAGTTCCTGATCAGGTCGCTGAGGAAGACTTTCCTCATGTTCACATCTCTAATTTTTATTTTTCATTTAATGATCAATTTACAAAGAAATATGGCACATATCGAAATGTGATTACCATTGGTAAAACAAGAGATGAAATTATTAATGATTTTCGCTTACCATATTTTGTGTTTAAGTTTCATCACAAGCACTTTTTAATTTCTGCTGTTCCCATTAGAAATGAAATGCTTGATCCGATTAAAAAGAATAAGGGAACCTGGACTTATTCAACTGGCCTCGTTAACTTGGCTGACTTTGTTGAAGAATATCCGGAAAGTGAACCTGAGCATGTGCACCAATTTAATTTGAGTAAATTGCGTCATGATAAGTTATTACATATTTGGTAAATGAATTAAAAATACGATTTTGCGTTATAGCAGAATCGTATTTTTTTTGCTAGTAAAGAACCCTGATGGAAAGATTGCCGTCCAACTTAAAAGCAGTATAATTAACTTGTTAGAATTATTGATAGCGCTTTATTTAAAGGAAGAAAAATGAAAGTTGAAGCATTAAAACAAGCATTTTCAAAAGTTTATCATGAGAAGCCAACTGGATGTTACTTTTCACCTGGTCGGATTAATTTAATTGGCGAGCACACTGATTATAATGGTGGTCACGTTTTTCCTTGTGCCATTTCTTTGGGCATTTATGGTGCTTCGAGTCCGCGTACGGATCAAAAATTCTGTTTTTATTCGGCTAATTTTGAAAAACAAGGCATAATTGAAGCAGATTTAAAGGAGCTTAGTTTTGTTGTGGAAGATTCCTGGGCAAATTACGCTAAGGGAATGCTCCTTTTTTTACTAAAAAGTGGAGCAAAAATCACGCATGGCTTAAATATCTATATAAATGGCAATATTCCTGATGGAGCAGGATTATCTTCTTCGGCGGCTTTGGAAATGCTGATTGGAGTGATTGTGCAAGATCAATTTAAATTAACTATAGATCAACTCGAATTAGTAAAAATGGGCGTAAAAACGGAAAATGATTTTATTGGCGTAAATTCAGGAATAATGGATCAGTTTGCGGTTGCAATGAGCAAGCAAAACTATGCGATTTTACTGGATACGGAAAAGATAAAATATGAATATGTGCCGCTTGATTTAAAAGACAATGTAATCGTAATTATGAATACGAATAAGAAGCGTACATTGGCTGATTCCAAATATAATGAGCGTAGGAGTGAATGCGAGAAGGGTCTAAAATTATTACAAGAAAAACTTGCAATTAACTCACTAGGTGAATTAAATAGTTTAACCTTTGATGAATATAGTTATCTTTTTACTGATGAAAAATTGTTGAAGCGTTGCCGACACGTTGTTTGGGAAAATGAACGCACCTTGAATGCAAAAATAGCTCTTGGAAAAGGCGATTTGAATGAATTTGGCCATCTAATGAATGCTTCTCATGTTTCGCTTGAAAATGATTATGAAGTTACTGGCAAAGAACTTGATACTTTAGTACATACTGCGTGGCAACAGCCAGGTGTTCTAGGTGCCAGGATGACTGGCGCTGGTTTTGGTGGTTGTGCAATAGCTTTGGTCGCTAAGAAGCATGTGGAAGACTTTCAAGAAAAGGTCGCAGCCGCATATGAACAAGTGATTGGGTATCAACCGTCATTTTACTTGGCAGCAACCGCTGATGGTACAAAGATTATAGAATGACGGGATTATTGAGATGAATAAAACCAATTTAGTTGATAAGTTTGTTACTCAAGTGATTGCTGAAAGTGATTTTACTGAACTTGATCGTATCTATTTATACAATCGGGTCTTAGCATTGGTTGGCGATGCCGCAATGACGGCAGAATCTGAAAGTACCAACTTATTAGATTTAAAAAAAGAATTAGTTGCACTTGCCCAACAAAATGGTAAATGTGCTCGGAATAACTCTGCCCAAGATATTTTGGGAGCAGAACTTATAAGCTTAATTTTGCCTGCACCTAGTATCGTTAATCAACGCTTTTGGCAATCCTATGAAACCTCTCCAACAGCAGCAATTAGTAGTTTTTATCATATGAGTAAAACCAGTGACTATATAAAAACTAGGGCAATTGCAAAAAATATTTATTTCATTGCCAAAAGTAATTATGGCGATTTAGAAGTAACGATTAATTTGTCGAAACCTGAAAAAGACCCCAAAGAAATAGCTGCCGCGAAAGATGCAGTCGCAAGTGATTATCCGAAGTGCCAATTATGCATGGAGAACGAGGGCTATCAAGGACGTCTAAATTATCCTGCTCGTAGCAATCATCGCATCATCCACTTTAGTTTAGGTCAAGAAGAATGGGGCTTTCAATATTCACCTTATGCTTATTTTAATGAGCATTGTATTTTTTTATCTTCTAAGCATGAGAAAATGAAAATAGATGTTCAGACGTTTTCTAATTTACTGACAATTGTTGATAAATTTCCTGGCTATTTTGTTGGAAGCAATGCGGATTTACCAATTGTTGGTGGCTCAATTTTAACCCATGAGCATTATCAAGGTGGGCGCCATCAGTTTCCGATGGGGAAGGCACCACTGATTCATAAGTTTCGCTTTGCAGGTTTTCCTGATGTGGAAGCAGGAATTGTTAAATGGCCGATGTCGGTTATTCGTTTACGTAGTTCGAATAGTGTGCTTTTGGTTGAGCTTGCGGGGAAAATTCTAGCCAAATGGCAAAATTATAGTGATGAGCAAGTAAGTGTTCGAGCTTTTTCAAACAATGCGCAGCATCATACCATTACACCGATTGCGCGCATGCATGATAATGAATATGAACTTGACCTAGTTTTACGAGATAACCAGACTTCAGAAGAATATCCAGATGGTATTTTTCACCCTCATCCCGATGTTCAGCACATTAAAAGGGAGAATATTGGCTTGATTGAAGTTATGGGTTTGGCAATTCTGCCACCACGATTGGTAGGTGAAATGACAGAAGTTAAAAAGTTTTTGCTTAAGCAGCCAAATCAAATTTCCAAAATCCACTTAGAGTGGGCGTCTGCGATAAAAGAAAAACACAACATAACCGCTGAAAATGTTAATCAGGTTTTGCAAGAGGAATTAGGGTTAGTTTTTGAGCGCGTTCTTGAAGATGCAGGAGTGTTTAAGCAAACTGTTGCCGGTAAAGCAGCCTTTATGAGATTTATTGCTGAAGTTGGGTTGGCTTAAGAAATTGTCACATCTTTTGAATTAATTGAAAATACAAAAAACGCTACTTTTTAAAAGTAGCGTTTTTCGTTTTTAAACTTTGTTTTTATTTAAAAGCAAGAGCTCCCATTGGATCCCATGGAAGTAACTCGATTGGGTCCTTAGCACCTTCGTCGAATTCTTTCTTCACGTCATCCGACAAGAATTTCTTGTTAATAACTGCTTGGTAAACAAATGAATCAAACCAAGCATCACTCATAATGAAGTAACCCTTAAAGCCAGGCTTATCACCCCATGAGTTTTCGATCTTCCACTTAGTTGGTTTGCCGTTTACTAGATCAACACCAGTAATAACCATAGCGTGGTCCATCATGCTTTCACCTGAATCAAGCTTTTCAGCTTTTGACATTGATAAATCAACGTCAAATAATTCATCGCGCTTGTAAATATTGGTATCAAGAAGACCAAGTTGTCTTTCAGAATCTTTGCTGACGTTAGAACCAAACCAAACAACTTCTCCTGATTCAAGTTGCTTAATGATTAAGTCTTTCATTTCGTCAATTTCTAAGTTAAGGTGACGAACTTGACGACCGCCAACAACGTTACCAAGGTATTCAACTGAAAATACTTTGTGGTAAGGCTTGTCATCAGTAGGTGAGTTGATAATTGAAACGTGATCTTCTAAGTTCATGCCAACGTACTTGTCAAAGAATGCCTTAGGAGTAAGATCTGCATCACGGTGGTAATTACCGTCATCATCTTTGTATTCGAAATCAAATTTCTTTGGTGGAACGCCAAGAGAAACAGCCAAAACGCGGAAAACATCATTTAGGAATTCATTCTTGCGTTGTTGTACTTCGTCTTCTGATTTACCACTGTTGACTAATTCACGTAATTCCAAACCATCTTTACGTAGTAAAGTGTTTAAAGTGTCGTTTAAAGCACTTGAGTTAGTTGCATTAGCAGTTTCTGGGTAAACAGATTTTGGTACGATACCATACTTTTCAATTAAGCCGCAAAGCATATCCCATTGGCCACCATCTTGTTGAGGCGTAGCGAATAAGAAGCTTACCTTACGGTCGCCAAGTGGTTTATCTGCTGAAGCAATTACATTTTCGAAGAACCAGTTTGATTTTTCAAACTTGTCCCAGAAGTTAGTGTAATTTTGCGATAATTCAAAATCCTTAACCTTGTATTCCTTTTGCAATGGGTGACGCATGGTGTTCAATGCTGAGAACATCCAGCAGCGACCTGATTGCTTTTGATCAGCTGGCTTACCAGTATCAATTTCAACTGAAAATGTAGGGGTAAGGTCAATTTGAGATTGTAAATTTTGACTAGCCTTGAAAATGCCGTTTTGTTGTGCAGCATGGCTAGCAATGTTAATACCAGGGTGCTTTGCTAGGTCATCAGTATAATTGGCAATAGCATCATTTGTAATTTCTTTTGTCATTAATGTTATCCTCCTTAAGTTAATAACTACCATTTTATCCCATCTAGATTAACTAGTCTATTATAGGCTAAATGATTTTATGAATAAATTGTTAATTAATTGCTGCTGAGTGTTAAATTTTGAAAAACAAAAAGAAGCAATTATACTAATTATTTGCTTGGACAGGACGATGATACCAAATTTTATGAAACTCAGGGTGACGCTGGAAATAGTCAATTACTAGTGGATCAAGAGGCCAAATTGGTAATTTGGTATTCTTGGCAAATTCCATTACTAAGGCCATATTATTGTCCAGAACTGCTTCTTTATTTTGGTTTGGAGCAATAAACATGTGGTTAATTACCCAAACTTTTCCGTCAGTTCGCTCAATTTTGTCCATTGACCAGTGGTAGATTAATTGCTCGTTATCATCGTATTCTTTAAAAAATTGGTGTGGATCATAGAAGGTAAACATTACTTTTTCTCCTGTTAAAAAATGGACTGCTTTTTTACGAATTTAATTATAGAACTAGTTTTGCAATGTAAAACTAGAGGAACATATTTCTTTTAGCCAATAATATAAATTAGCGCTACAAATTTTTCCTACTTACAAGTTATAATGTTTATGATACTTTAACTGAAACAAAAAGTCTTTACCAGCCAAAGGAGAAAAAATGAACAGAACACGTGGCTTTGAAATCGTATCTAAATACCAAGATGAAGATATTACGCTACCGAGACGCCAGACAACTGCTAGCGCAGGATATGACATTGAAGCGGCTCAAGACATGGTGATTCCAAGCATTTGGCGGTTAAACTTTGTCCGTATTTTCCGCCTGATTAGAAATGGGCATCAACTCTATGAACCTGATTACGAAATGGCAGATAAAATAATCAAGCCATTTTTAATTCCTACTGGGGTCAAGGTCTATATGCCAGAAGATGAAGTGCTGATTTTGGCTAACCGGTCGTCAAATACTTTTAAAAGAAACTTGAGCTTACCTAACGGGATTGGTGTTATTGATGCAGACTACTATAATAATGATGCTAATGAGGGTGAGATTTTTGTTCAGGTACTTAATTATGGTGTTCGACCAATAAAGATTAAAAAGGGTGAGCGAATTGCTCAAGGAATTTTTATTCATTATTTGAGAACAGATGATGATGAGCCAGTCAGTCGTCAACGCGCTAATGGCTTTGGCTCAACTAACAAGGAGGAGTAAATGGCCAAAATTAAAACGAAATATAAGTGCCACTCCTGTGGCTATATTTCGGCTAGCTACTTAGGAAGATGTCCTAATTGCGGTGCCTGGAATCAGTTTGAAAAAGAAACCGAAACTGTCCAAGCACATTCTGCAAAAGGTAGTCCAAGTAGACTAATTAAAAAAACTGGAATTAATGAACCAGTTAAAATTGAAGCCGTAAAGGCTGAAAAAGAGGAACGAATCCAAACAAGTATGGGTGAACTTAACCGTGTTCTTGGTGGTGGAATAGTTCCTGGCTCGCTTGTGTTAATTGGTGGAGACCCTGGAATTGGTAAGTCTACTTTAATGTTACAAATCATGAGTGAGCTATCCCAAAAGTTCAAAGTCCTATACGTTTCGGGAGAAGAATCGGCTAATCAAATCAAGTTGCGTGCAGATCGTCTAGGACTTGCTGCGAATGATATGTTGCTTTATCCAGAAACAGACATGGAAGACATTCGCCAGCAGATTGACACAATTAAGCCTGATTTTGTCGTAATTGACTCAATTCAAACAATGAATGAACCTAGTCTTGATTCAATGACGGGTTCCGCATCACAGGTTCGTGAAGTAACCAGCGAATTAATGAAAATTGCTAAGATGGATGCAATTACGGTTTTTGTGATCGGTCATGTTACCAAGGAAGGTGCAATTGCTGGACCTAAGATTTTGGAACACATGGTGGATACAGTTCTTTATTTTGAAGGTGATGAACACCATGCATACCGAATTTTGCATTCCGTAAAAAATCGGTTTGGTGCTGCTAACGAAATCGGTATGTTTGAAATGGTCAACAAAGGGTTGCAGGAAGTCACCAATCCATCTGCAATTTTTCTTGATGAGCGATTACCTAACTCAACGGGATCTGCGATTGTCGTCTCGCTTGAAGGAACAAGGCCGATTCTAGCGGAAATCCAAGCATTAGTTACACCGACCGCATTTGGCTATGCCAAAAGAACTACTGCCGGTATTGATTTCAACCGAGCAGGATTATTGTTAGCAGTTTTAGAAAAGCGTGGCAACTTGATGCTACAAAATCAAGATGTTTATCTAACTGCTACCGGTGGTATTCGCTTGAATGAGCCTGCGGTTGATTTGGCGGTAGTGATGGCGATTGCATCAAGCTATAAGAACCAAGAAATTTTACCAACTGATTGCTTCGTGGGTGAGGTTGGTTTAACTGGTGAAGTTAGACGAGTTAACCAAATTGATGCGCGGATTAAAGAAGCAGCTAAAACAGGGTTTAAGCGAATTTTTATTCCTAAGCATAATATGCGCTCAAGCTTGCAAAATATGGGAATAGAAGTAATTCCTGTTTCAAGCATCCCCCAAGCGTTAAAATTGGTTTTGGCTTAAGGAAAGATTGAACTTTTCCGTTATTACGGGTAAACTAAAAATGTTTATATTTACTTTTTGAAAGAGGCATGAATTTTGGCAAAACAAAAAATTCGGGTAAGATATGCCCCAAGTCCAACAGGGCACTTACATATAGGTAATGCGCGAACTGCACTATTCAACTACTTGTTTGCGCGTCATAATAAAGGTACTTTTGTTTTAAGAATTGAAGATACTGACCAAAAACGTAATGTCGAAGGTGGTTCTAAATCACAAATGGAAAACTTACGTTGGTTAGGTATTGACTGGGATGAAGGTCCTGACAAGGGCGGCGATTTTGGCCCATATCGTCAATCTGAACGTAAAGATATCTATAATAAGTACATTCAACAACTGTTAGATGAAGGTAAAGCTTACTATTCATACAAAACAGAAGAAGAGCTTGAAGAACAACGTGAAGAGCAACGGGCAATGGGAATTGCTCCACACTATACTTACGAGTATGAAGGCTTGACTGCCGATGAAATTGCGCAAAAGCAAGAAGAGGCAAAGGCAAAGGGCTTAAAGCCAGTTGTTCGAATTCACATCCCTGAAATGGAAACATATTCTTGGGAAGATATCGTTAAGGGCCACTTAAGCTTTGAGTCTGACACAATTGGTGGCGATTTTGTTATCCAAAAACGTGATGGTATGCCAACTTACAACTTTGCAGTAGTTGTCGACGATCATTTAATGGAAATAACTCACGTTTTACGTGGGGATGACCACGTTTCTAACACACCTAAACAGCTTGCTGTTTATGAGGCATTAGGCTGGGAGCCACCTAAGTTTGGTCACATGACTTTAATTATCAATGCGGAAACTGGTAAGAAGTTATCTAAGCGTGAAGAAGACAAGTCAGTATTGCAGTTTATTGAGCAATACCGTGATTTAGGCTACCTACCAGATGCAATGTTTAACTTCATTACACTTCTTGGTTGGTCACCTGTTGGTGAAAACGAAATCTTTACTCAACGCGAATTGATTAAGCAATTTGATCCTGCTCGTTTATCAAATTCACCTGCGGCTTTTGACAGAAGAAAGTTAGAGTGGATTAACAACCAATACATCAAGAAGGCAGATCGTGATACTTTACTAGACTTAGCACTTAACAATTTACAAGAAGCTGGTTTAGTTGAAAAAGATCCAAACCCTGAAAAGATGGAATGGGTACGTCAATTAGTTAACATTTACTCTGTGCAAATGTCATATACTAAGCAAATTGTTGATTTAGCTAAGATTTTCTTTGACGCACCAAAAGATTTGAGCGATGAAGAAATTGACGAAATCCGCAAGGATGAAGCAAGACCTGTTATTGAAGAATTCAAGAAGCAAATTGATTTAATTCCTCGGTTTACTTCACCACAAATTATGAAGGCGGTTCAGGCAACTCGTCAGGAAACTGGCATTAAGGGTAGACGCCTATTCATGCCAATCAGAATCGCAACTACTAGATCAATGGTTGGCCCTGGAATTGGCGAAGCAATGGAGCTTTTGGGTAAAGAAAAAGTTCATGAGCACCTTGACTTAACCTTGAAACAAATGAGCGAAAACGGCTTATAATTTAATGCAATAAAAGAGCACCTATTTTTGATTGATAGGCGCTCTTTTGTTTTGCCGTTTTCCGATAAATTATTTTTTAAAAGCTAGAAACTACTATTGTTTCTGTTAGAATGGAGATAAAGTTTTAGAAAGGCAAGTTAGCCGTCGTGAAAATATATAATACTCTGACGAAAACTAAAGAAGAATTTCAACCAATTAACCCTGGGCAGATTACGATGTATGTCTGTGGCCCAACGGTTTACAATTACATTCACATCGGTAATGCACGAAGTGCAATCGCTTTTGACACCATTAGACGCTATTTTGAATACCGCGGATATAAAGTTAATTATGTGTCTAACTTTACTGACGTTGACGATAAAATGATTAATGAAGCACGTGCCGAAGGCATTACTGTGCCTGAATTAGCTGATCGCTACATTGAAGCTTATGAAGAGGATACGGCCGCTTTAAATATCGAGCCCGCAACTAAGAATCCCCGTGCAACTAGTGAAATTGCCTCAATTATCAGTTTTATTGAAAAGCTAATTAAAAAAGGTTATGCTTATGAATCTGCTGGTGATGTTTATTATCGAGCAAAGAAATTTGCGCACTATGGTGAATTAAGTAGTAAGAACATTGCTGAATTAGAAGAGGGCGCTTCGGAACACGTTAACGAGGAAGAACAGAATCGTAAAGAAGATCCAATTGATTTTGCCCTTTGGAAAAAGCAAAAACAGCCTGATGAGATTGCTTGGGAGTCTCCTTGGGGCAAGGGACGGCCAGGCTGGCATATCGAATGTTCAGTCATGTCAACCAAATACTTGGGCGATACAATTGACATTCATGGTGGTGGGCAAGATCTTGAATTTCCACATCATGAAAATGAAATTGCTCAGAGTGAAGCCGCTACAGGTAAAAAATTTGTTCATTATTGGATGCATAACGGTTTTGTTACTGTAGGTGCTGATCAAGAAAAAATGTCGAAGTCGTTGCATAATTTTGTAACGGTTCATGAAATTTTGAAGGAAGTTGATCCGCAGGTTCTTCGTTTCTTTATGGCCAGTGTTCAGTATCGGCGCCAGATTAACTATTCAGAAGAAAACCTTAAGCAAGCACAGACTATTTTGCAGCGTTTTAAGAACACGTTGATTAACTTAAATTATCGTTTAAAAGACGACACTTCTAATGTTGAAGACGCTAATTTACGTGAAATTTTGGCTAAAACGGAAGCAGATTTTGTTACCGCAATGGATGATGACTTTAACGTTCAAAACGCGTTAACAGCAATTTATGATTTATTACCAGTGTTAAATGCTAATATTGCGGCTGAAAGTGTCGATAAAGACGCATTAATGAAGGCGCAAGCTCTATTAACAGATTGGTTGGGTATCTTTGGTATTGATACCGCCGAGTTGATTAAGCAAAATGAAACACAAGGTGATGAGGAAATTGTTGCCTTGATTGAGCAGCGTGATGAAGCGAGGAAGAACAAAGAC
Organism: Lactobacillus sp. M0390; assembly: GCF_016102085.1. Lineage (NCBI taxonomy): Bacteria > Bacillati > Bacillota > Bacilli > Lactobacillales > Lactobacillaceae > Lactobacillus > Lactobacillus sp. M0390. Next base: position 39,846 of record NZ_JACFPH010000004.1, read on the forward strand.
TGGGCTAAAAGTGATCAGTTGCGTGATCAATTAAAAGAAATGGGAGTAATCATTGAAGATACTCCGCAAGGAACAAGGTGGATTCGTGAGTAATAGTAAAAAGTTGGTCGAAAACGAAATTAATCCAGATACATTAAACGGGCAGACATTAGCCTATTTAGGGGATGCTGTTTATGAAGTTGATATTCGGCGGCATTTAGTTAAATGTGGCATTGTTAAGCCACAAGCTTTGCAGTTAAGAGCAACACATTATGTGTCAGCCAAGGCTCAAGCGGCTTTGATTACTAAGATGCAGGAAGATGGCTTATTGAGTGAGGATGAACTAGCAACTTTTCGTCGCGGTCGTAATTCTAAAACTTATAGCAAGGCCAAGAATACTAGTTTAGCGACATACCAATTGTCGACAGGATTTGAAGCAGTTTGGGGCTATTTGGAATTACTTGGTAAAAAAGAGCGGCTTCAAGAATTAACTTCTTGGTGTATTGAAACAGTGGAGAATGGTGGCATTGATGAATATGACTTCAAGTGATAGTGATTTTGTTTTTGGTAGACATGCTGGAATTGATTTTTTAAAAACGCAGGATGCTGGCAGAATCAATAAGGTTTTTTTGCAACAAGGTGTGCAGGAAAGCTTTGCAGATGAAGTGTTCGGTTTAGCAAGGGAAAAAGGAATTGTTGTTCAAACTGTTCCTAAAAATAAGCTTGATCGCCTAGTTCAAGGCGGCAATCATCAGGGACTTGTTCTGACTGTTGCTAGTTTCGAATATGCGGATTTGGATGATTTACTTGATCAATTTGATCAAGAGGAGAAACAACCATTTTTGTTAATGCTTGATTCAATTGAAGATCCGCACAATCTGGGTTCGATTTTGAGAACAGCTGATGCAACTGGGGTCGATGCAATCATTATCCCGAAAAGACACGCAACGGGTTTGACGTCTGTTGTGGCTAAAACCTCAACTGGTGCGATTGATTACGTTCCGGTTGCCCGCGTTAATAACCTTGTACAAACTAGTCAAATGTTGAAAAAACGTGGTTACTGGCTTTTTGGCACAGATATGGACGGAACAGACTATCGTCAGTGGGATAGCAATGGTAAAACTGTTCTTGTAATCGGAAATGAGGGTAAAGGCATTTCACGCTTACTGAAAGAACAAATGGATCAAATGATTACTTTGCCAATGGTTGGCCATGTGCAATCTCTCAATGCAAGTGTTGCAACTGGTGTTTTGCTATATCAAATGCTGGATACTAGAAATCATCATAAATAAAAAAGTTAAATGGGTGCCCATACAAAATGTGCGCTCATTTTTTTTGCAAATTTTGTTCTGACAACCTAAAGTGAATTTTGCTGTTATTAACCGTTACATTTACCTGTTAGTGAAAAATTTAAACATTGGTTCGTTTAAATTAAATTTTGCTTCTCAGTATTCTTTAGTTCAGATATCAACTAAAGGAGAATAGCAATATGGCTAAAATAGAAGTAGCAGGGGAAGAAACAGAGTTAATTATGCAAATCAAAAGTGGGCAGACTGATGCACTACGTAAGCTTTGCTTTTTGTATCGTCCACTAATTGCGAATATTAAGAAAAAATATCATCTTCGCTCTTACGATAATCAGGATTGGGACCAGGATGCGATGATCATTTGTTATTTAGCTGTGAAAGATTTTGATCCAAAAAAGGGTAATTTCGCTAGCTATTACAAAGTTCGGCTGGTAAATCATGCCAATACGCTTCTTAGACGTGAAATGGCATACCGCAGAAAGGCTTGGGCCAAAGCAATTTCTTTTGAAGCAGCAGTTACTAAAGGAATGAATCCTATTCGGCGGCCAGAAACTTTTTTACCAGAAGTGCCGCTAAGCATAAAACTAGCTGAATTAGTCAACAAGCTATCGATTTTAGAAGTTACGGCTTTATTAATTATTCTCGGACTTTGTCAACCAGAACAGATAATTAACGACTGGCAAATTTTGCCAATGACCTTAGTAAGGGCACGCTCGCGTCTGTTGCAAAAAGCACGATTAATTTTATTAGACTCTGTTTAATAGAAAATGATGAGAATTTAGCGTATAATTAATAATTGTAGAATTATTTTATAGGAGGTAGATTAAGATGGCAGAAGATGTTATCAAGACTGCATTGTTAGATCGTCACATGAAAGAGGTTTTTGACTGGAGTGATTCAGACATGCCAGTTAGGGATGCTCTTTGGGACTATTTCATGGAAAAGAATGGTAGAGATACCATGAAGACGGAAGAAGATATGCTTCCGTTCCTTGATTATTCTGACGATAAAATCGAATCCTTCGTAAATGAAAATCTTAAGAAGTAAATCCGACTATTACAATGTTCTACGCCCGGTGGTTACGCTTTTGTTTGACCACCAAAAACAGCTGCTTAATAAGTAGCTGCTTTTTATTTAAAGAGAAAAATTGACTTGAATTTTAGGGCAATTATTAAATGAATTGCTTATACCTGTATTTTTTGCTAAAATACAATAGTTTGGAAGTGAGATTATGGCAGTGAAAAAAGCATCATTAGCTTGCAGCGTATGCGGCTCGCGTAACTACTCAATCACCGCAGGCAAGAATCGCACGAAGCGGCTTGAATTGAATAAATTTTGTAAACATTGTGGCAAAATGACATTACACAAGGAAACGAGGTAAATTGAATGATTAAGTTTTTTAAGAGCGTAGCACACGAAATGCACTTGGTAACATGGCCAACAGCTAAACAAAATCGTCATGATACTGGAACAGTCATTACTACTTCAGTTTTATTCGCCTTGTTTCTAGGAGTGTTAGACTACTTGTTCAGCGTTTTAACACAAATGTTCATGTAAATAGAAATGAAATTCTATTCGTGATATAATAAATAAAGTTAAAGAAAAAACCTCTGAGTGGAGGTTTTTTTGTTTGCCAAAATAAAAGGAGAAATTTGTAATGATTGAAACAACAAAGAAGCAATGGTACGTGCTTCATACTTATTCAGGATACGAAGATAAGGTTAGATCTGACTTATTATCACGTGCACAAAGCATGGGGATGCAAGATTATATCTTTCGGGTAATGGTTCCTGAACAAGAAAAAATCGAGAAGGTCAACGACAAGAAAAAAGAAGTTGAAGAAAAAATCTTCCCTGGTTACGTATTAGTTGAAATGGTCATGACTGACGAAAGTTGGTTTGTTGTTCGAAATACACCTAACGTAACTGGATTTGTTGGTTCACACGGTGGTGGTTCTAAGCCATCTCCACTTCTTGAAGAAGAAGTTAATCGTCTGTTGCGTCAACAAGGGGAACCTGCAAAACGTCCTCAAGTTGATTACGAAGTTGGAGAAACTGTCACTATTATTGATGGTGCATTTAACGGTGTTGAAGGCAAGATTACTGAAATTCAACCTGATAAATACAAGCTATTTGTTTCAGTTGATATGTTTGGTCGTGCAACTACAACCGAGCTTGACTACGATCAAGTAGAAAAAATCAGCTAAACTTTTACGAGAGATTGCAAATTTAAAAAAACGATGGTACCATATTAAAGTACTTTTATTATTGTGGGAGGAAAAGTAGGTAACTTTTCCATTTTAACCACGCACGGAATCAAGGAGGTTTTGACCGTGGCAAAAAAAGTTATTAACGTTGTCAAATTACAAATACCAGCTGGTGCTGCAACACCCGCTCCTCCAGTTGGTCCTGCTTTAGGTCAAGCAGGAATTAACATTGTAGGTTTTACTAAGGACTTCAATGCTAGAACTGCTGACCAAAAAGGCATGATTATTCCTGTAGTCATCACAGTTTATGAAGACCGTTCATTCGAATTCATAACTAAGACTCCACCAGCTCCAGTTCTTTTGAAGCAAGCTGCTAAGATCGACAAGGCATCCGGTGAACCTAACACCAAGAAAGTTGGTAAGGTAACTAAGGATCAAGTTAAGGAAATTGCTGAAACAAAGATGAAGGACCTTAACGCTGCAGATGTTGAAGCTGCTATGCGAATGATCGAAGGTACTGCTAGAAGCATGGGTATCGAAGTCGAAGACTAATCCTGTTATTTATAACAATTTAGGTGGGAGAGCTTGAGGCTCGTTTGACCACATATTAAGGAGGAAATCACATGCCAAAGCATGGTAAAAAATATTTAGAAGCTGCTAAAAAAGTAGATTCAAAGAAATTATATTCAGTTGCTGAAGCAATTAAGTTAGTTAAAGAAACTTCATATGCTGGTTTCGATGCATCAGTTGAAGTTTCATACAACTTAGGCGTTGACCCTAAACAAGCTGACCAACAAATTCGTGGTTCACTTGTTTTGCCAAACGGTACTGGTAAGACCCAAAAGGTTATTGTCTTTGCTGAAGGTGCTCAAGCTGAACAAGCTAAGGCTGCAGGTGCTGACGAAGTTGGTTCTGACGACTTAGTAGAAAAAGTTCAAAACGGTTACTTAGACTTTGACGTTGTTGTTGCAACACCAACAATGATGGCTAAAGTTGGTCGTTTGGGTCGTGTACTTGGACCTAAAGGTTTAATGCCAAACCCTAAGACCGGTACTGTAACAATGGATATCGAAAAAGCCGTTAAGAACGTTAAGGCTGGTCAAGTTGAATACCGTGTTGACCGTCAAGCAGCTATTCATACTGCTATCGGTAAGGTATCATTTACTGATGAACAATTAGTTGAGAACTTTGATGCTCTCCGTGACGTTATTTTACGTGCACGTCCATCAGCTGCTAAGGGCCAATACATCAAGAGCGTTGCAGTTGCTGCAACCTTTGGTCCTGGGATCAAGCTTGATCCATTAAACTTGGATTAATTCAAAGAAAATAAGGAAGCAACTCTGCCACATGAGCGAGTTGCTTTTTTTATCGACTTTTTAACCTTTAATATTTATCAATTGCAAGATATTTGATAAACTAAGCTTAATCCTATTGTCAAATTGAGGAAAGTATAATGCGTAAAGAGAATGTGGGCAAATTGCTGGCAGTCCTTTTGATTGTGCCACTTTTTTTAGTGGGTTGCAGTCAAAGTAAGGAAAAGATCACGATTGTTGGATCCAGTGCTTTGCAGCCATTAATTGAGCAAGCTGGTAATGATTACCATTTGGCTCATCTTGATAGTAATATTGTTGTTCAAGGTGGTGGTTCTGGAACAGGACTTAGCCAGGTTCAAGCAGGTGCGGTGCAAGTAGGAACATCCGATGTTTTTGCTGAAACCCAAAAAGGAATTGATGAAAAGAAGCTGCAGGACTATCCTGTTGCGGTTGTTGGAATTGTCCCAATTGCCAATAAAGGTGTCGGTGTTAAGAACTTATCCAAGAAGCAACTAGCTGCCATTTTTACGGGAAAAATAACTAATTGGCGTCAAGTTGGTGGTAAAAACTTGCCAATCATTGTGATTAACCGTTCTCGTGGTAGTGGTACAAGAACAACCTTTGAAGATCTGATTTTAAATGGGAAAGATGCTGTCAATTCGCAGGAACAGGATTCTAACGGAACGGTTAAAAAGATTGTTAATTCTACACCAGGAACAATTTCATATATTTCATTTCCGTATGCAAATGATGAGAACATTCAGAAAATCAGTATAGATCATGTTCAACCAATCAATAAGAACATACCAACTAATAAGTGGTCACTTTGGTCATATGAACATATGTACACTAAAGGTAAGCCTAACAAGGCAACTGCTAAGTTTATTAACTATGTCTTAAGTAAAAAGGTACAAAGAGATTTAGTACCTAAAATTGGCTATCTAAGTATTCATGAAATGAAAGTTTCGCGCGATAGTGAAAATAAAGTTACGAAAATAGGTAATTAGTATGTCAAAAAAAGAACAAGACTTGCAGGAAGTTGTTGAACAAGCAATTGCTCAACAAAAAGTTCCTCACGTCAAAATTAAGGGGATTGATCCGCATAGTATTGATATTGCGCGGTTAACTAAACCTTCTAAGGAAACCAGACAAGAACGCTGGGGCAAAGGTTTAACTGCTTTAGCAATTTTACTAATCGGTATTTTGATTGTCTCCATTATTGGTTTTGTTGGTAGTCATGGTTTAGCAACCTTTTTTACTGATAAAGTTAACATCTTTCATTTTCTGTTCTCAACTGATTGGAATCCAAGTGCTGGTCCTAATCACGTTGGTGCTGCGGCAATGATTGTTACTTCTTTTGCAGTTACGTTGCTTGCAGCCCTTATTGCTACTCCATTTGCAATCGCAGTAGCACTCTTTATGACTGAATACGAATCAGGCAAGAAAGCAAACCTTCTGCAATCAGTTATGGAACTACTTGTTGGTATTCCATCAGTTGTATATGGGTTCTTGGGTTTAACTGTTGTTGTTCCCGCTGTTAGAACTGTCTTTGGTGGAACAGGTTTTGGTATTTTGACGGCCACCTTAATTCTTTTTGTTATGGTGTTACCAACAATCACTTCTTTAACAGTTGACGCCTTTAAGGCAGTTCCAAAGGAGCTACGTAAATCTTCTGCTGCGCTAGGAGCAACGCAATGGCAAACTATTTACCATGTCGTTCTAAGAGCTGCTCGAGCACGTATTATGACAGCGATTATTTTCGGAATGGCGCGTGCCTTTGGTGAAGCCTTAGCTGTTCAGATGGCGATTGGTAATGCAGTCTTAATGCCTTACAACTTGGTTAGTCCAGCAGCAACCTTAACTAGTCAATTAACTAGTCAAATGGGTAATACAGTTATGGGCACATTGCCTAACAATGCATTATGGAGTTTGGCATTACTACTATTAATAATGTCATTAGTGTTCAACTTCTTAGTACACTTAATCGGAAAGAAGAGTTAGTAGCAAAATGAATTCAAAGAGAAATGATCGTATCGCTACTGGCGTAATCTATTTGCTAGTTGGCATCGTAATCCTACTTTTGGTTGGTATTATTGGAAACATCTTGATTTCCGGTGTACCACACTTATCATGGCACTTTTTAACCTCTGCTTCTTCTTCATTTGAAGCTGGCGGTGGAATAAGAGATCAATTGTTTAATTCACTCTATTTGTTGATTTTAACTTTATTGATCTCACTACCAATTGCTTTGGGTGCAGCAATCTACTTAGCTGAATATGCAAAGGACAATTGGGTAACCCAATTAATTAGAACTACGATAGAAATTCTTAGTTCACTTCCTTCAATCGTTGTTGGGCTTTTCGGCTATTTACTGTTTGTTGTTCAATTTGGTCTCGGCTTTTCAATTATTGCCGGTGCGTTAGCGCTAACCTTTTTTAATTTGCCAATTTTGACTAGTAACATTGAAGAAGCAATTAAAGGTGTGCCACAAACCCAGCGTGAAGCCGGTTGGGCACTTGGCTTATCTAACTGGAAAACAATCCGCGGCATTGTTTTGCCTGCGGCACTTCCAGGCATTATCACGGGTATCATCCTAAGTGCTGGACGCGTTTTCGGTGAGGCAGCTGCTTTAATTTATACTGCAGGACAAAGTGGTTCAACTGTTGATTATTCTAATTGGAATATGTTCAGTCCAACCAGCTTTTTAAACGTGATGCGTCCGGCTGAGACTTTGGCTGTCCATATCTGGAAAGTTAATACTGAAGGAATCATTCCCGATGTTACAGTCGTTTCAGCTGCTACTTCTGCCTTATTGGTTATTGTAGTCATTATCTTTAATTTTGGCGCTCGTGCGTTGGGTAATTGGTTATACAATCGCTTGACCGCCGCTAAAATTAAATAAGGAAAATTCTATGGAAAATTGGCAAACTCAAAAGACTTACATTAAGACTTTTAAAGATGAAGATTGTGCTATTTACACTGAGGACTTAAGTGTTTTTTATGGCGGTACAATTCAAAAATTATTTGATGTAAGTTTAGGATTTAAGAAAAACACGATTACAGCACTAATTGGTGCTTCAGGTTCAGGGAAATCAACTTTTTTACGATCGTTAAACCGCATGAATGATCGTGTAGCGCGTGTAGATGGCAAGATTATGTTTCATGATCTTGATGTAAATCAACAGAAAATCAATGTTTATGAATTGCGCAAAGCGATTGGGATGGTCTTTCAAAAGCCTAACCCGTTCCCTAAGTCAATTAGAGAAAATATAACTTATGCGCTAAAGGCTAATGGTCAACAGGACAAACAAAAGCTTGATCAAATTGTTGAGGAAAGTTTGCGAGCTGCTGCATTGTGGGATGAAGTTAAAGATAAACTTGATAAAAGTGCCTTAGCTCTTTCTGGTGGGCAGCAGCAGCGTTTGTGTATTGCAAGAGCAATCGCACTGAAACCTGAAATTTTGCTCTTAGATGAGCCAGCAAGTGCTCTAGATCCAGTTTCAACTGCTAAGTTGGAAGATACTTTAAAGCAATTGCGTAAGAAGTACACTATGGTAATGGTTACGCACAATATGCAGCAAGCATCCAGAATCAGTGAGTACACTGCTTTCTTTCATTTAGGACATGCACTTGAATATGATACGACTACAAATATTTTCACTAATCCACAAGGTGAGATTACTGAAAAGTACATTCAAGGTAGTTTTGGCTAAAGGAGCGATCATATGACAAATATTATGGAGGCCCAAAACGTCAAATTAAGTTATGGCAAATTTGAGGCGTTGCATGGCATCAGTCTTAACTTTCCAGAAAAGCAGTTAACTGCTTTGATTGGTCCATCAGGATGCGGAAAATCAACCTTCTTAAGATGCTTGAACCGGATGAATGATGACATTGATAATATCAACATTACAGGTAAGATTTTGCTTGAAGGTGAAGATATTTATCGTGCCAAACTGGATTTAGTTGCATTACGTAAAAAAGTGGGAATGGTTTTCCAACAACCTACACCTTTTCCCTTTCCAGTCTATGACAATGTTGCCTACGGCTTAAGGGTTGCAGGAGTTAAGGATAAACAATTAATTGATCAACGAGTTGAAGAAAGCTTGAAGCAAGCGGCGATTTGGGATGAAACCAAGGATAATTTGCAGCGTAATGCCCAGGAGTTTTCCGGGGGACAGCAGCAGAGAATCTGTATTGCACGTGCGTTAGCTGTTAGACCTGAAGTAGTTTTACTCGATGAGCCGACTTCAGCACTTGATCCAATCTCAAGTGCCGAAATTGAAGAAACTTTAATGGGCTTAAAAAAGAAGTATACATTCATTATGGTTACGCACAACTTGCAACAAGCGAGTCGTGTTTCTGATCAGGTTGCTTTTTTAATGGATGGTGAATTGATTGAGTCTGGGTCAACCGAGCAAATGTTCTTGGCCCCTAAGAAGGAAATAACTAGTAATTATCTTAATGGTCGTTTTGGCTAAATTTGGAGGTGGATCATGCACGAAATATTTTTGGATGAACTGAAAAAGTTAAATACACAATTTATGGAAATGGGAGTCCAAGTCAATGAATTAATTGACAAGGGTACTCGTTCATTTGTTGACCATAATAAAAAGATGGCTCAAGAAATGATTGAACAAGATAAGGTTGTTGCCAAAGAAGCAATTACAATCGAAAAAAAGGCACTTGACCTGATGGCATTGCAACAACCAGTTGCAACTGACTTCCGTGTGGTAATCAGTATTTTAAAAGCAACTACTGACTTAGAACGAATTGGTGAGAATGCCAATAGTATTGCCGTTGAAACAGTTAGAGTGAAGGGTAATCCTCGTATTCCTGATGTTGAGGAAATCATTTCACGCATGACACACCAAGTACGTACGATGTTAATCAAAGTATTGACCGCATATGTTCAAGACGATGAGAAGACTGCTCGTGAAATGCTTGATGGCCATGCAGATGTTCACTATGACTACCGCAAGGCTAGAAAAATGATCATTGATGGTGTCAAAAAGGACCCTAATGTTGCCGTTGCTTCAGCAAGTTACTTTGTCATCATTCGTTTGTTAGAGCGAATCAGTGATCACATTGTTAACTTAGCAAGCTGGGTTATTTACAAGTCTTCCGGTGATTTATTTGAATTAATCAATTCAGACAAGGAAACTTCTGAGAAGGAAACCAAGGAAGAAGCTCCAAAGAAGAGCAAAAAAACTAAAAAGAAATAAAGTTTAAAAGGAACTATTACAGTAGTTCCTTTTTATTAACAAAATTATTGCTTGCATTTAAAAAGTAACCCTGCTATAGTTAATAAAGTGAATTCTACCTAAGACTCGGGTGGCTAACGCCTCAATATCCCGCCGAGGCCAGAAGATTATGAAGATTTCAAATGCTCCATGTCTTTGTTGGCATGGAGTTTTTTTAAGGCCTTATAGAATTTATCAAAAAAATTAATGGAGGTGAATTCGATTGAGTAAAGCTGCTATTGCTGAAAAAGAAAAGTTCGTTGATGCGTTTGCTGAAGATCTTAAAGCTGCAAAAGCTATTTTGGTAATTAATTACCTTGGTTTAACTGTTGAAGAAGTTACTAACATGCGTAAGGAACTTCGTGATAACGATGTTAAGATGAAGGTTGTTAAGAACACTTACCTAAGACGTGCTGCCGCTAAGGCTGGCATTGAAGGTCTTGAAGATACTTTTGTTGGACCTACAGCTGTTGTTTATACTGATAACGCTGATGACATCACTGAACCAGCTCGTATTGTTTCAAAATACGAAAATGACTTTGATGTTATTGACATTAAGGGTGGTGTGCTTGAAGGCAAGGTAACTTCTAAGGAAGATATCAAGGCTCTTGCTGCTATTCCAGGACGCGAAGGATTACTATCAATGCTTGTTTCTGTATTACAAGCCCCTGTACGTAACGTCGCTTATGCTATTAACGCTGTTGCTGATTCAAAAGACGAATCTGCTGAATAATATAATGTAATTTATATCTAATAAAAATATTTCGGAGGATATATAAATATGGCTTTAGATACTGAAAAGTTTATTGAAGACTTAAAGAGTGCTTCAATTCTTGAATTAAACGACCTTGTAAAGGCTATTGAAGATGAATTTGGCGTTTCTGCTGCTGCACCAGTTGCTGCTGCAGGTGCTGCCGGTGGTGAAGCTGCTGCTAAGTCAAGCTACGATGTTGAATTAACAGAAGCTGGTCAAGAAAAGGTTAAAGTTATTAAGGTTGTTCGTGACCTTACTGGACTTGGCCTTAAGGACTCAAAGGACCTTGTTGATGGTGCTCCTAAGAACGTTAAAGAAGGCGTTTCTGAAGATGAAGCTAACGACATCAAGGCTAAGCTTGAAGAAGTTGGTGCTTCAGTAACTTTGAAATAGTTACAGTCCAACTGGACAAGCTAAATAGAAAAAGCGTAATCCCAATATGTTTGGGGTTGCGCTTTTTTGTTTGTAAAAATATAAACTTTTATAATTAGGATTATCTACTCAGCTTAATTTTTAAAATAATTAATCATAATCATTAGTTTGTAATATAATTGGATTTATAGTAAAAGTATACAAAGCAGTTAGTGTATTTGTATTTACTAGGAGTTTTTTATTAAAAATAATCAAGAATGGAGAAAACTAATGAGAAAAAGCAAATGTCGCCAAGCTTTAACAGCACTTGTGGCAATTACAAGTTTGGTAAGCTGTCTAGCATTAAATGCAGAGTCTTCAGAAGCTAAAAAGGTAACTAGTAGAACTGAGCTAACTGTTCCGGCCGCAAAGATAGGCCGTATTACCAAAAAGACAAGTTTGTATAATGGAAAAGGCCACAAAATAAAAAAATCAACCTTAAAAAAGGGTAAAAAATTAGCATTAGTTGGTAAAGTAAAGATTAATAAGAAGAAGTACTATAGGGTTGGCTACAATAAATATGTTTTAGCTAAGTATGTAACTATTATCAAGCCAACACCACAACAAGATACTACCAACCCAAGTACAAGCACACCTGTAACACCAACTACACCAAATACTAATGCGACATCAGAAACATCAAAAACACCAACTATACCGAAGACACCAAGTAAGTCTAAGGATGATGCGGTAAGCAATTTTTCAATTTCTGATTTTAGAAAAGCATTTTTAGATGGTTTAAATGCTGAAAGGGCAAAACGCGGCCTTTCAGCAGTATCAGAGGATTCTCACTACGATGAAGTAGTTCAGGAGAGAACAAAGCTGTTGCCAAATAATTTTTCTCACTTTGACTCAAACAATAAGTTCATTCTTGAAAAATGCTTTGAAGATGCAAATATTAAAAGTGCAAGTGTTGCAGAATGTATCGCAATGTTTCCATGGGGCTTCAGTGTTGACCATTCTACTAATGAGCTAGTTCCTGCAAAGAATGCTTCAAGTGCTTTGGTTGCTCAAGGGATGCTCTACGAATATATTTATAACGATGCAGCTTCAAACTGGGGGCACCGTGATATCTTGCTAAATCCAAAAGACAAGACAATTGGTTTGGGTGCAGTTATCGGACAAGGTGGTCAAATTTTTTCATCTGTAGGAGTTACTTATTAAATAAGTCAATATAGGGACAAACTTGTTAATAAAACAGGGTTGCCTCTTTTTATTTACATTGGTAAAGTGCTTTAAGATATCTTACTACATGATATATTATTTTTCCTTTTCTTAAATTATAATTTTAGTATGAATAATTTTGATACAGATAATTTACAAAAGAGGGTTGAATGAAAGAAAAAAGAATAGTTACTTTTTCTCTATCTTTATTGGTTTTAGTTTTTTTCTTTGGAAAAAGTATTCCTGTAAGTGCGGCTAGTACCGACAATACAAATGAACAAAACAAGACTAACGTAACAGAAGAAAAGAACAATAGAGTTCCAAAAACGGATTCAAAAAATAACTCTGATTCTATTCAAAATAATGAGAAACAAGGTTGGGTAACAGAGAATGGACAAACTTATTATTATAAACTAGGTAAAAAGCTTACAGGGTTGAAAATCATTGATAACTCTTATTATTTGTTTAATAAGGATGGTGTAAGGCTAAGTGGAGTTCGCAAAACCCCACATCAATCAACGTATAGCTATTATGGAGAAGATGGCAAAAGAATTGAGTCTACAATAGCTACCCCTAAAGCATATTACTGGATAAAACAGGGAAAAATTACTGGTATTAAAAATATGGTTAAAGTGATTTCTCAGCGGCCACAATTACCAACAGGATGTGAGATGACTGCAGTGACAATGATGCTTAATTTTGCAGGCGTTAAAATTTCTAAAACGCAAGTAGCAAATATGACACCGAGAAGTAGCAATCCTAACAAAGGATTCATTGGTTCACCATATAAGAAATATCCCCAAGGATATTGGGTCGCTCCAAATGGCATTAAAAATGTAGTAACTAAATGCCTAGGTACCTCAAAGGTAATGACAGGTGCAAGTTTAAAATCAATCAAAAATAAACTATTACATTCTCATCCTGTAGTTGTTTGGGTAGCAGGAATAGATGGATTTTCAAATCATGCCTTAACTCTTACAGGCTATCAAAATGACTATTTATACTATAATGATCCTTGGACTGGCAAGAAAAGCTCAATTTCTACCAATAGTTTTATGGAACACTGGCGTGCTAACGAATATCGGGCTTTAAGTTATTAATTTATTGATGATTATCTGCTTATTGTTTGTGCTATTATATTTTTAGAATGAAATAAAAAATGTTGAAGGAGAAAGTATGAAACGTAAAAATAGAATATTTGCTAGTTTAGCTGCTATTCTGATATTGTTTGAATCTGCATCAGGAACTGTTGCTTCTGCTCAAACGGTTGATCCTCAAGTAGAAAGTAGTAATTCACAAATTGCAAATAATGATGAAAAAGAACCAAGTACAATTAATTCTGAAAAAACTGTAACTTCTTTTCAAAATTTATATACCAAATATAAATGGACAGCAGGAGATGAAATATCCAATCAAGTAACTTTAAACACTCCCGAAAAAAGGATAGTTTATTTACAGAAATGGAATGGGAAAAAGTACGTTAATGCTAAGGAATTCACCACAGATGAAAAAGGTGGATTAACAATCGTTTATCCATCAAGTTGGTATCATCAATTGCAATCAAAATGGAGATTAGTTGCTCCAGAAACTGCTGATTCAACTGCAGCAACAAGTAATCAGATAACAATTTCAACGGTTCGACGCTATCAGATTCCTAAAAAATATCGTCAATTACATATGCATGATTTACATTTGAAAGGCTATTATACTAGCCCACTTGATAAAAGCTTGAATTATGCTTCGACAAGAAACGACTATGTTGAAGCATTTATCAAACGTGGCTATGAGTATAAAAATGCAGGCACCGCATGGGTTAATTTCACTACTAAGAAGCCAGGTACTTCAGTTGACTGTTCTGGTTTGGTAATGCAGTGTATGTATGCAACTGGAATTGATCCATCTCCTGCTAATCCTCGCTGGCATGCTACTCACGAATGGGGCTGCCGCTCATTTGTAAAAAGTCCAACCTTGCAAACAGTTAGTCTGAAGAATTTAAAACGTGGTGATTTAATTTTTTATGGACGACCAAAACCAAGCTGTTATCATATTGGAATTTATTTAGGCAAAAATAAGGTTTTACATTCTTGGCCAAATGCTGGTGTAACTGTATGGTCAGCAAACTTTAACAGATATTATTATGCAAAGCGTGTATTTCCAGATACAAAAAATGTAGCAATTCACGAAAAAAGCTAGATAAAATTATATAAAAGCTTTAAATTAAAGCCTTAAACCCTGAAATTTAGATAGTTTCGGGGTTTTAGTTTATCCTAAAATGTTTGCAAAATTGTCATTAAATAATTGTAGAAGAATACCTCTAAGTAATGAAGTGGATTTTTTGTTCTTTCTAATTTGCAAAAGTGAAATGGTTCGTTAAAATTATTTACAGTAAAACTGTTTAAAAAAGAAACGAGTAAATAATGAGTGACCAAGAAAATCAAATGTATTATGCTGCTAATCCTACAGCTAAACATGATGAGCATATAATTGATTATCAAATAAACAATATTGATCTAAAATTTACAACAGATGCAGGCGTTTTTTCAAAAATGCGTGTAGATTATGGCTCAGGCGTTTTAATCAAGCAAATGGCCGAAGTTGATTTTCCAAGTAGTAACATCTTAGATGTTGGTGCTGGCTATGGTCCGATTGGCCTCTTTGCAGCCAAGTTTTGGCCTGAGCAAACTGTTGATTTAGTTGATGTAAATGAACGTGGTCTTAACTTGGCAGCCCAAAATGCTGAACTGAATGGCATTACTAATGTTAATATCTACAAATCGGATGTGTATGATGAAGTTCCCAGTGAACGGAAATTTGGTTTAATTGTTACCAACCCTCCAATTCGGGCAGGGAAAAAGGTTGTTTCAAGTATTTTAGCTGGTGCAAAGGACCATTTAGTTGAAGATGGTGTTTTACTAGTCGTTATCCAGAAAAAACAGGGAGAACCGACCGCACGTAAGCTGCTGAAAGAAACTTTTGGCAACTGCACAATTCTAATTCGTGATAAGGGTTACTACGTTTTGCAGGCGGTGAACTCCTAATGTCTTTTTCAAGTGAAGAAAAGAAAAAATACATGCAATTAGCTTTTAAACAGGCTCGAAAAGCTGAGGCAAAAGGAGAAGTTCCGATTGGTGCAATTTTGGTTGACCCTGAAGGACAGGTAATTGGTGAAGGGTATAATCGTAGAGAACTTGATCAAGATGCAACGCAGCATGCTGAAATGATGGCAATCCGGCAGGGATGTGAAAAACTAAAAACTTGGCGTCTGCTTGATTGCAGTCTTTTTATAACTTTGGAACCATGCCCAATGTGTGCAGGAGCAATCATTAATTCTAGAATAAAGAACGTCTTCTATGGTGCGCTTGATCCTAAGGCAGGTGCAGCTGGTAGCGTAGTTAACTTGTTTGAAGTGAGCAAGTTTAATCATCATCCCAACGTAATTCGAGGCTTATACCGAGATGAAGCAAGTCAGATGCTCAAATCTTTTTTTAGGGAGATCAGAAACAAGCAAAAAGAAGCTAAAAAGGGAATGGAAAATAGCAAAAATTCTGTAAATTAGTGGAAAAAAATCTCAAAGTACGTTAGTATATCTATTGGGCAATGTTTGGCTTCCAAAGCGTGTCAGGACCGGAAGGTAGCAGCACTAAGGTCGTTCAGGCATGTGCCTTTTATTAGACATTAACAAACTCTTAACTCTTTCGAAGAGTTAAGAGTTTTTTACTAGAGAAAGATAAATCAATGGCTTATCAAGCGTTATACCGCAAATGGCGACCACGCACTTTTGACAGTGTTATTGGTCAAGAAGATATTACGAATACTTTGAAAAATGCGATTAAGCGCGGCACGATTTCACATGCTTTTTTATTTGCAGGACCGCGCGGTACAGGTAAGACTTCGTGTGCCAAGATTTTTGCCAAGGCACTCAACTGTACTAACCTTCAAGATGGCGAACCATGTAATGAGTGCGAGAACTGTCTTGCTGCTGATAAGGGTGCGATGGCTGATATCATGGAAATTGATGCGGCCTCGAATAATGGGGTCGATGAAATCCGTGAAATACGTGATAAGGTTAAATACGCTCCGACTCAGGGAAAATACAAAGTCTACATTATCGATGAGGTTCATATGCTTTCAATGGGGGCATTTAATGCTCTATTGAAGACTTTGGAAGAGCCACCTGAGCATGTTGTCTTTATTTTAGCGACTACTGAATTACAAAAAGTCCCAGCTACAATTATTTCTCGAACGCAGCGCTATAATTTTAAGCGAATTTCGCAAGCTGACCTTGAAAAGAGGATGAAGTATATCCTTGATCAAGAAAATATCAAATATGATGACAAGGCGCTGGCTGTAATCGCTGAAGTAGCTGACGGTGGGATGAGGGATGCCCTTAGTATCCTTGATCAGTTGCTCAGTTATGAAAATGATTCGGTTGAGTATGATGCGGCACTTGAAATCACTGGCTTTGCTGCCAAAGAAAAAATTGAACAGATTTTATTAGCAATTTTAAATAAATATGCAAGCCAAGCTCTTGCTTTAGCCCAGACAGAATTGCAGAATGGTGCGAGCTCAAAAAATATATTAGATGAGTTAATTGATATGGCCACGAACGCTTTGATTTTGCTAAAAGCTGGTGGAGAAAATAAAAGTAACTTTTTAAGTCAGGATTTCGTTGAGCAGATTAAGGATATTCCTGAACAACGCTACTTTAATTTAATTGCATCTGCCAACACTGCGCTAAATGATTTGCGGTATACTAATCAGCAGCAAATTCCCTTAGAGGTCTTCTTGGTTGAAAGTACTAATCAGGAAGTAGCGCCAACCACTGCAGCTGCGCCAGCTACTTCTCCAGTAGTAGAAAAGCAGGCAGCTGATGGTCAAGAACTGCAAGCTGAAGTAACTGCGCTTAAAAAGCAAGTGGTTGAATTAACTGAAAAAATTGCTAAGCTTGGTAAAACGCAAAACGTAAACAGCGACCGCATTTTCCACCTTGATACTGAAATATCAAATGTAGGTAAAATGTCCCAACCTTCTGAAGAAGCTGCTAAACCTAAAACTCATAAAAAGAAGGTCCGCAACGATCAACATGCAGACGAGCAGAATCGCAAACAGGTCTATCATGTTTTGGAAAATGCCACTAAAAAAGATCTACAGGCAATCAAAGATGTATGGCCAGATTTGCAATCTGTTTTAGCTGTTTCGCAGCGAGCACTGCTTGATGTGCTTGAGCCTGTGGCGGCTAGTCCGGATCAGGTAGTGATGAAATGCAAATATGCGCTTTGGTTTGAAAAAGCTAGCTCTGATGATGATCTGCTTGATATTTTGACTGATCAGATTGCGAAATTTACTAAGCATGAGTACCAAATTGTGCTTGTTCCGGATAAGGACTGGTTCACAGTTCGGAAAGAATTTTTACAGTCGCACAGGGATGAACTACTTAAACGGCAGAAAAAATCTGGTATTGAAGAGCCGGAGGCAGAGGAACCAGTGCAAGAGAATAACGATGAAGTTGTTCAAAAAGCGAAAGACTTATTTGGTGACGCTGTTAATATTAAGGATTAAAATTTAAAGGAGAAAAACAATGAGTAAAAGACCTAATTTTGGTGGTATGGGCGGCATGAACATGCAACAAATGATGAAACAAGCTAAAAAGTTGCAAGAGCAGATGGCCCAAGAGCAACAAACTATCACTGCCCAAGAATTCGTAGGAAAGTCTGCAGATGATATGGTAGTTGCAACCTTTAGTGGTGACCGCAAATTGAAGGATATTAACATTAATAAAGATGCAATTGATCCTGATGATCCGGATATGTTGCAGGA
Source organism: Lactobacillus sp. M0390 (assembly GCF_016102085.1). Classification (NCBI taxonomy): domain Bacteria; kingdom Bacillati; phylum Bacillota; class Bacilli; order Lactobacillales; family Lactobacillaceae; genus Lactobacillus; species Lactobacillus sp. M0390. The sequence goes on from NZ_JACFPH010000004.1 coordinate 58,040, forward strand.
TTTGATTATTGATGCTGTTAATAAAGGCTTATCAGAAATTGATGAAGCGACACAGCAAAGTTTAGGTAAATATACGAAGGGTATGATTTAATTGCAATATCCAGCACCAATTGCACATTTGATAGATTCTTATATGAAATTACCTGGAATTGGTGAAAAAACAGCAACCAGGTTAGCTTTTTATACCTTAGATATGCCTGATGAAGATGTTCATGACTTTAGCACTGCTTTAAATGAAGTAAAAGAAAAACTTCATCGCTGTTCAATTTGTGGCAATATTACCGAGCAAGATCCATGTACAATTTGTAGTGATCCAAACCGTGAGCAATCAACAATTATGGTGGTTGAACAACCCAAAGATGTAATGGCATTTGAAGAAATGGGTGAATATAACGGTTTGTACCATGTTCTGCATGGGATTTTGTCGCCAATGGATGGCATTGGACCTGAAGAAATCAATATCAAATCCTTGATTGTTCGCTTGCAAAAACAGGAGCAAGTTAAAGAAGTGATTTTGGCACTAAACTCAACGCCGGAAGGCGAGTCTACCGCAATGTATATTAGTAAATTAATTAAGCCATCTGGTATCAAAGTTACGCGCTTAGCAGCTGGTTTGGCAGTTGGTAGTGATATTGAATATGCAAATGCAATTACTCTAAAAAGAGCAGTGCAGGGGAGAACTTCAATCTAATGGCACACGATAAGATTAAAAAACTAGGCGATCAGCGGCTGATCGCTACAATTGAAACACTACAAGAAGAAATTGCGATCCAAAAAAGTCTAGATCCAACTACCCTTGACATGTCAGAAGACAATATCATTGTAGGTAAAATATTGCAGGCCAAGTATTCTTTTTTATATGATGAAGCTCGTCATCGACATACAAGATTTAGTGGTTTTACAAATGCAATTTCAGAATAAAAAAGCTCTAATTTAAGGGCTTTTTTATTTTTACTAAAATTAAAGGACCTTGGGGTGTTAATATAAGACAATCTCTTGTAAAATAGACTCATGGAGAGTTTTATGAATAGCTATTTTATCAGTTTCGAAGGGCCTGATGGGTCCGGTAAAAGCACGGTTTTAGAACAAGTGGTTGCCCAAATTGCACCGCTGCTCAAAACACAATATCTAGTAACGCGCGAACCAGGCGGTTCAATAATTGCTGAAAAAATTCGGCAGCTTATTTTGGATCCGACTAATGAAAAAATGAGTGCAAAAACTGAAGCACTATTATATGCAGCTGCTCGTAGCCAGCATATGAGTGAAACAGTAATTCCAGCACTTAAAGCAGGCAAGGTGATTTTTTCTGATCGCTTTGTCGATAGTTCATTGGCATACCAGGGTGCAGGACGTGATCTTGGAATCGATGCAGTTAAGCAAATTAATAATTTTGCAACTAGTGGCATTGAACCGAATCTAACTCTTTTCTTAGATGTTAAGCCTGAAGTTGGTCTTGCACGAATTGAACGTGCTCGCGCGGGTCAGGAAGACCGTTTGGAACAGGAAAAATTAGCCTTTCATCAAAAGGTTTATGAAGGTTATCTTGAAATTAACCGTAAACATCCAGAGCGAATTGCCATTGTCGATGGAGATCGACCGGTTAATCGAGTAGTAGAAGACTGTGTTAATATTATTAAAAAACGGATACCAAAAGATTTGCTAAAGGACTGATTTGAATGAAATTAATAATTGCAATTGTTCAAAGAGAAGATGCTAGCCGGCTACAACATGCTTTTGCTAAAGAAAACATTCGTGCAACTAAGTTGGCGACAACTGGTGGTTTTTTAAGTGAAGGTAATACAACTTTCTTAATCGGAATTGATGAAAAACACGTCAAGAAAGTGATGCGCTTAATTCAAGGCGAATCACAAGGACGTGAAGAGTACATGAATCCTAATTTATCAATGACTGGATTTGATGTTAGCAGTCAACCAGTAAAAATTACAGTTGGCGGTGCAACATGCTTTGTACTACCTGTAGAAGAATTTAAGCAATTTTAATGAAAATCGAACTAGCAAAAAGGGGCAAAAAACAAGCCCAGTTTTTACAACATGCTTATGAAGAAAATAAGTTGGCTCATAGCTATTTATTTGTCGATGCAAATGAAAAGCAAGCCTTAAATACGGCATATTGGCTAGCATGTTTATTCAATTGTACAGGTGAGCAAAAACCGGACGGTACTTGTCAAAATTGTCGCCAAATTATCTCTGAAAATAATCCAGATGTGTTGTTAGTTACACCTGAAAATAAGCAGAGTTTAGGAATCGATCAGGTTCGAATACTAAAAGAAGAATTAGCAAAGAGCCCAGTTCAAAGTAGCACGCGCTTTTTCATCATTGATGAGGCACAAAAGCTGACTCTAGCTGCAGCTAATGCTCTTCTTAACTTGTTAGAGGAACCAGTCGCTCCAGTGGTTACAATTTTGATTACTAATAATACGGATCAAATTTTACCAACAATTCGATCGCGTACCCAGATTGTTAATTTTACTGATGGCAAGAAACCTGATAATAAAACGACACTTTTGTTGGAAAATGGTTTTAGTCAAGATGAGATTGATGAATTGGGTAATACTAGTAGTCTTGATCAGGCAATCAAGTATTTTTATCAAGAAATGCTAGAGCACAATTCATTGGCATTGGTAAGTGCGCATAAATTGGCTGAATTGGCTAAAGGCAAGGCCGAGCAGAATTACTTGCTGGTTATGCTAAAACAAATGGCGCAAAAAGATTTAAATAGTGGTAATCAAAAAGCTGGTGCAAGAATGCTGAAGTACTTAGTGGAAATTGACAAAATGCAATATAGCAATGTTAGTTTTCGTAATCTTCTTGATTATCTTGCTTTGCAGTGGAAAAGGTAGGTGTTTTTATGGTTGATTCTTATTCAAAATTAGAGCAGCTCCATGAATCGATGGTTAGTATGACTAAAACCATTGAAAGCTTGGAAAATAGTATCTTGGATACACTTAGAGAAAATACAGAACTTAAAGTCGAAAATCAGTTGTTGCGTGAAAAAATGGATAAGATGAGCAATGCCCATAACAACACGATTAAGACGCAAAGTGGTCTTGAATCTTTACGCAAAATATACAATTCAGGTTATCACATCTGCAATATGTACTATGGTTCTCATCGTGACCCTAGTTCGGATTGCATGTTTTGCTTAGATATTTTAGACAATTTTGGTGAAAAGAAGAAAAAACATTAAGGACTTGAGATAGATGCAGCGGCAAAGTAGCTATGCGACAGACAAGGGTAAACTTTATTTAGTACCAACTCCGATTGGTAATTTAGAAGATATAACCATTCGGGCCAAAAAAGTTTTACAGAGCGCGGATTATATTGCAGCCGAAGACACACGAACAAGTGGGATTTTATTGGAAAAGATTGGCGTTCATAATCACATGCTGTCTTTTCATAAATATAATTCTAAACAACGTGCTCCGGAACTAATTAAACTAATGCAAGAAGGAGCTGTAATTGCTGAAATCAGTGATGCTGGTATGCCAGTTATTTCTGATCCTGGTTATGAATTAGTGCAGGAATGTATCAAAAACGATATTCCAGTTGTACCACTTCCAGGAGCTTCTGCCTTTACGACAGCCCTGATTGCTTCAGGTTTTGATGCGCAACCTTTCACTTACTACGGCTTTTTACCACGAAAAGCTGGCGAGCAGAAGCCGTTTTTTGAACAAATGAATGAGGCAAGAGCAACGTCAATTTTTTATGAAGCACCTCATCGCTTAGTTAAAACGCTTAAAAACATGGCAACAGTTTTTGATTCTGACCGACAAATTGTTGCTGCCAGAGAATTAACCAAAATTCATGAAGAATTTGTTCGCGGTACGATTACTGAATTAAATGATTATTTTGAGGAGAATGTTCCGCGAGGCGAATTTGTAATATTGGTATCACCAAATGTCAAAGAGCAAGAGCAACTCTCCTGGGATGAATTAATTGCATTAGTTGATCAGCGTGTCCAGCTTGGTGATAGTAAGAAAGTTGCAATCAAAGAAGTTGCTCAGGCAAATAATGTCTCGAAGAATGAGTTATATGATCGATATCATCAAAAGTAGGCAAGTAATATGAAATATAGTGAACAACATACAGTAAATTATTATGAATGTGATGAAAACCGGCATTTAAGGTTACCAGCAATGATTAACTTGATGATGAGTGTTTCCGAGAATCAACTAGCCGATAGCTCTGGTAGCACCGAAGAGTTGACACGTCGCGGCCTGGGCTGGGTAGTAACACAGTACCATTTAGATGTTAATAGATGGCCTGAGCCTGGTGAAGTAATTACTCTAACGACTGAACCAATTGGTTATAACCGGTTCCTGGAGTATCGTGATTACCAATTTACTGATGAAAAGGGCAATACTCTGATTACTGGTAAAAGCGAATGGGTTCTATTTGATTTAAGTAAACGTAAATTGGTTTCAACAGATAAAGAAATGATGGATGATTTAGGCATTCCTTTATTGAAAAAGTTGCCACGCTTTCCACGTTTGAAGCCACAAGATGAATATCAAGATAAGCGTCAGTATCGCGTTCGCTATGACGATTTAGATACTAATCATCATATGACTAACGGCCACTACTTTAACTGGTTTATTGATACTTTGGATCGTGATTTTCTTAAGACTCATGTTATTAGTGGGATTGACATCAAGTTTAACCTTGAAGTACGCTATTCGCAGACGCCATTTGCTTGTGTAAAGTTGGTTGAAAACGAAGATGAAATCAAGTCATACCACACAATTGCTGATGAAGAACGGAATGATAAAGCCGTTTGTGAACTAACTTGGCGTAAATTATAATATAATTAGACGAGGTTATTAAACCAAGTTTATTACGAAAGAAGTGCTGCAAAATGACTACAAAGGAAATGTTTAAGGTTGAATTGCGCGATCTAGTCCTTTTAGGCTTTGTTGTTGCCATCAAAGTTGTTCTTAGTCGCTTTAGTCTTGGAACAACAGTTGTTCATGTTAGTCTAGGTTTTATTGGAAGCGTCATGCTTGGCTATTTATTTGGCCCAGTTTGGGGTGCGATTGGCGGTGGAATTAGTGACTTCGTGTCCTCAGCGCTATTTGGCAACCAAGGGGGCTTTTTTATTGGCTTCACATTAAGTGCAATGATTGGGCCACTTATTTATGGTTTGCTTTTTTACAAAAAACCAGTTAAAATTTGGCGCATTATTCTTGCAACGATTTTGGTCACAGTTGTAGTCAATATTGGATTAAATACCCTATGGGTTCATCTAATGTATGGAATGGATCTGAAGGCAGCTTTAATTCAACGCATCCCTAAAGAGACGATTGTGCCTTGGATTGAAATGATTGTTACTTACTTTGTTTTACAAGCAATTTCGCGGGTAAAAATTAGAAGATAGTTTTAAAAAGGTAGAAGTAATCTGAAATGAAAATTTTAAGCATATCAACGGCAACTAATGAGTTGAGTGTGGCTTTAAATGAAGATGAACGCTTAATAGTAGAAAAGAATGAATTGGATGAGCGGAACCACAGTGAACATCTCGATCCAATTATTGATGAAATTCTGAACAAAAATAAGCTTAAGTTAAAGGATATTGACCGTTTTGCAGTCGCAATTGGTCCAGGTTCATACACAGGTCTACGTATCGGTGTCACAACAGTGAAAATGTTTGCCAGCATTTTAAATAAAGAAGTAGTTGGCGTTTCTACTTTACAAGCTTTAGCAGCCAGTTGCTCTGAAGAAGATACTTTAGTGGTGGCTGGAATTGATGCAAGAAATGACAACTTCTTTGCAGGAGCATACCTTAATGAAAATGGGCAGCCAGTTAATGTCATTCCCGATGGACATTACCACATCGATGTTTTACTTACTGCAATCAACGAGTATTTAAATGATCATAAGCCGAAAAAGCTTCTCTTTATTGGATCTGGTTTTGATAAGCAGATTGAGCAACTTGATACGCTTGAACTGCCATATTCATTTGGCTCTGATGAGCAAAATGCAATTCATGCAGGTTTAATTGGCAAGCTTGCACTCAGTCAGGAACCAGTTGATCCTGATTTATTGTTACCAAACTATTTGAGACGGACACAAGCTGAAGTAGATTGGCATAAAAAGACGGGTAATCCGTTTGGTCCAGATAGTAATTATGTGGAAGAAGTTTAAACAGCTAGTTACGTTTCCGCATTCAGCAAATGATTCAAGTGATTTTCACTTCAGGCCATTTGCCTTTAAATTGCAGCAAGAAACGCTTCAAGTAATGAAGGCAAAAACTGATGAAATCACTAATCTACTATTACTTGAAGAAAAAGTCTATAATGGTGCGACACCATGGTCAGCTGCAATTTTTCAAGTTGAACTAATTAAAAAGGATTCACTGTATTTAGTGGTTTATCATGGTTCGAGATTAGTGGCAATGATTGGGATGCGTAAGATGAATACTGAAGCCCATGTTACTAACATAATGGTTGATCCGGAGTGGCAACACCAAGGGTTAGGTACTTACTTGATGAAACTGATGATTGACTACGCGCAAAAAACTAACTGCAGTTTTATTAGTTTAGAAGTGCGAATTGACAATGAAAACGCCAAAAAGCTCTATCAGGCTTTGGGCTTTACAGTTAAGTTAGTTCGCCCAAATTATTATCAAGACGTGCATAAAGATGGATTGAATATGGTGCTGGATTTAAAAACACAAAAGAAAGGGATTGACTTTGGATAGTAAAAAAGATATCCGTATTTTGGCATATGAAAGCTCATGTGATGAGACTTCAACTTCAGTTGTCAAAAATGGTCGCGAAATTGAAAGTTTAATTGTTGCTACACAAATTAAGAGCCACCAGCGTTTTGGTGGTGTTGTGCCGGAAGTGGCAAGTCGCCACCATATTGAAGTAATTAGTCAAATTACTAAAGAAGCTTTGGCTGAAGCTAATGCTACTTGGAATGATATTGATGCCATTGCTGTAACTTATGGTCCTGGACTGGTTGGTGCATTGCTAATTGGTGTTAGTGCTGCTAAAGCTGCTTCAATGGCAACAGGGTTACCTTTGATTGGTGTCGACCATATCATGGGTCATATTATGGCAGCACAATTAACAGATGAAATTGTTTATCCTGCATTGGCACTTCAAGTCTCTGGCGGTCACACTGAAATTGTTCTTTTGAAAGACCCAACTCATTTTGAAATTGTTGGTGACACAAGAGATGACGCTGCAGGGGAAGCATACGACAAGATTGGACGCGTTCTTGGTGTTAATTATCCGGCTGGTAAAACTATTGATGAATGGGCACATCAGGGTAAAGATACATTCAATTTTCCACGTGCAATGATGGAAGATGATGATTATGATTTTTCTTTTTCTGGACTAAAGAGTGCGTTTATTAACACCTGTCACCATGCGGATCAGATTCATCAAGAATTAAATAAATATGATTTGGCGGCTAGTTTTCAAGCTGCGGTGATTGATGTTTTAGCTCATAAAACAATCAGGGCAATCAAGCAGTATCAACCGAAAACCTTCATTATGGGTGGGGGTGTTGCTGCTAATTTAGGTTTACGTGATCGAATGGAAGCTGAAATTGCTAATCTACCAGAGAATTTAACTCCTAAAGTTATTTTGCCAAGTCTAAAATTATGTGGTGACAATGCAGCAATGATAGGTGCTGCTGCCTATAATCTGTATAACGAAGGTGAATTTTCAGATTTAACTTTAAATGCAGATCCTTCGCTCGAATTACCTTACGCAGCAGAAATGTTAAAGTAAAAACAAAAAGACTCAACTTTTAAGGTTGAGTCTTTTTGTTATGGTAAATATTCGTGATAAAAAGCAACTAATTCACCTTGATCACAAGATGAAAAGCCATTTTTTTCATAAAAGGCACGTGTCTCAGGTTCTTCCATTGTCAAAAGCACTTGTTGGCGCACGTGACGAAATTCTTTACGTACTTTATTAATCAATGTTGAGCCAATTCCCTTGTTTTGATACGCAGGTAAAACCAGTAAGTCTTGAATATAAATAATAGTCAAGCCATCACCAACGACACGAATTAAGCCGATTAGTTGATCATGATCGAATGCGCCAAGCACATAAAGCGAATTATGGACAGCTTGCTGAAGTAGTTCAGGTTTTTCTGTATATGAAGTCCAGCCTACACTTTGATACAAGTTAATTAGCTGTTTTAGATTAATATTCTTATCGGTTAAAAAATTCATTTTGTCCTCCTTAATTTATTTACAAATTAAAGAGCAATACGTAATTTCTCCATTTCATAACCTCGCTTTTTAATTAATGGTATTAGGTAACCTTCATTTTATGAAAAGTGGGTCTAAAAGACAAGATGCTTGAGAACTTAATTAGCTATTCAGCATTTAAAGTTGAAATGTTAAACTAGTTATTTATAAAACTAGTGGAGGATATATTTATGCAACACAATTATGTGGCTTTTAGCCAGGCAGATGTTTTTACTCAAATACCTTATCAGGGTAATCCGGTCGCGGTAATTATTGATGGTGACAAGTTTAGCGATGATGAAATGCAAAAAATAGCGAATTGGACCAACCTTTCGGAAACCACATTTTTATGTTCGCCAACGAATCCTGCTGCTGATTATCGTTTACGTATTTTTACCCCTAAAGAAGAACTATCCTTTGCAGGTCACCCAACGATTGGCTCAGCAAAAGTGGCATTGAATAATGGACTAAAGCCTAAGCATCCTGAATTCTTGGTGCAAGAATGTGCTAAGGGATTGGTGACGGTTTACATGAAGCAAGACAAACTATTCTTTGCCTTACCTGAACCTGAAGTAAAACCAATTCCATCAGATTTATTAGAAGCAATTGCTCAGGCTCTAGGACTCCCAAATATTGATTCAATTAAGTTAGCTAAGGTAGTTGATGTTGGAGCCGTTTGGTACACTTTATATCTTGATACGGTTGAAACTGTTCTTAGTCTAAACCCAGAAGACAACCAATTAGCATCATTATTGCCAAAAGGCACTTCAGGTGTAACTGTTTTTGCCTTGACTGATGGAGAAACGGAAGTTGAAGTTCGGTCATTTGCCCCCGCACAGGGTGTCCATGAAGATCCTGTTTGTGGGAGTGGGAATGGTGCGGTGGCAGTTTTGGTTAAAGAAGAGCACCTATTAGCAAAATCTCACTATCTTGCTAGCCAAGGCCAAAAATGTGGACGCTCCGGGATAATTGAAGTTGACTTAGATAATCAAGGTCAAATTCTAATTGGCGGACAAGCTGTTGAGTGTATTAAAGGTCAAATTGCGCTGCCAGAACGGTAATAAAAAGACATTGCAGATTTATGCAATGTCTTTTAGTTTATTCAAAATCATCTAATGCAGTGAGAGCTATTTCCCAGTCATCATTTGCCTTGTCTAATTCGGTTTGAATGTCTGTTAATTTTTCTTGAAGTGGTCCAAGCTTATCAAAATTAGTAGCAATTTCAGGATCAGCCATTTCAGTTTGAATTTCTTCTTGCTGTTTTTCAAGTTGGTCGATTTTTGCTTCAGCAGCTTCTACTTCACGTTGCAACTTCCGTTTTTGTGAATCGCGCTGCTTTTGTTCTTGATAAGAAAGCTTGTTGGCTGATTCATCAGAAGGATTTTCCATTTCTGTTTCATTTTGCTTAACAGGAGCTTCAACCGCAGTATCTGTCGTTTTAGCTTTTTCGTTAAGGTAATATGTGTAATCACCCTCATAAACTTTGGCATGCTGGTCTTTAACTTCAACAATTTTGTTGGATAATTGATTAATAAAGTAACGGTCGTGTGAAACGAACAGTAAAGTGCCATCAAACTTTTGTAAGGCTTGTTCAAGTACTTCTTTAGCTTCTAAGTCTAAGTGGTTAGTAGGCTCATCCATTAGCAAAAAGTTGTTATGCTCAAGGGATAAGACTGTCAGAGTCAGCCTGGCTTTCTGTCCACCTGATAGTTGCCCGACTGTCTTATCAATGTCTTTAGCCGTAAAAAGAAAACTTGCTAGAATTGAACGTACATCCCGCTCGGGCATCGTTTTATGGCGATCCCAAATTGTATCAAGCACTGTTTTGGTCGGATCAAGCAGTTGTAATTCTTGATCATAATAACCGATGTCAAGAGAGGCACCATACTTGATCGAACCACCCTTTGGCTTTAATTCCTTCATGACAGTTTTAAGTAGGGTAGATTTACCAATTCCGTTAGGGCCAATTACTGCAACACGATCGCCCTTGTTAACTTGCAAGGAAATATCTTCGACCATGGTTTTGGTTGGATAACCAATGGTTAAGTCACGTAAAATTAATACTTCTTTTCCGGAAGGGCGTTCACTTCTAAAGTTAATTTGAACCTTGTTTTTATGTTTAGGTGGAGTGATCCGTTCCATTTTTTCTAGTTGCTTACGTCGACTTTGGGCACGCTTAGTGGTTTTAGCTCTGGCAATATTCTTTTGAATGAATTCCTCATCCTTTTTAATTTTTTCTTGTTGCCGCTCGTAAGCCTCTTCTTGCTGCATGTTGCGTAACTCACGCTCAGCAACATAGTTAGAATAGTTTCCCTTAAAAACAGTTAGTTTACCAAACTGCAATTCAAAAATTTGGTTAGCCAAATGATCTAAAAAGTACTGGTCGTGGGAAACAACCAAGATAGCACCAGAATAGCTCTTTAAATAGGTTTCTAACCAGTCCAAAGTATCTAAATCAAGATAGTTGGTAGGCTCATCGAGTAAAAGCAGTGGTGGCTTACGTAACAACAGTTTAACGAAAGCCAATCTAGTTTTTTCACCACCAGAAAGACTACCAATTGTTTTTGTCCATGTTGATTCAGGAAAATTAAAACCATTTAGAATACTCTTAATATCAGATTGATAAGTGTAACCACCTTGTTGCTCAAAGTTAAATTGAAGTTGGTCATACTGTTTTAGCAGCTGCTTATCCTCAGGATGAGCGGCAATTTTTTCCTGCAGAGTTTGAATATTCTGGCTCATTTGAATTAGCGTAGCAAAAACAGTTAACATTTCATCCCAAATGTTGTTCTCTTCGTTTAAACCATTTTCCTGTGCAATATAACCAACGTCGATGTCTTTATTAATCGTGAATTCGCCGTGAGTAGCTTCTTCTTCACCAGTCATAATTTTTAATAGGGTAGTCTTACCAACCCCATTTGGTCCCACTAGACCAATTCGTGCATTTGAATCAATTGAAAAATTGACGTTCTTAAATAGTGTAGTAGCGCCAAATTGTTTCTCTAAGTTGTGTCCTTGTGCAATTATCATAATTTTTCACCTAAAAACTATTTTAGCATACACTGCAGTGCGATAGTGGACGGATTATTGAAGGGAGGAAAAAACAAAGTTAGTGAAGATTTGGTAATTATCAATTTGTTAGGGGATGTACAAATAAGTTTTCACTAAGTCAAAATTTTTTTGGAAAAACTGAAATTAGCCCCTTTTTTATTAATTCAAGATTGTGAAAAAAACATTTGCAAATGCTATCAATTTATAGGTAAAATAATACTAATTGATGAGCTAATTCACAAATAACTCTTAGGCAAAATAAGTTGGAGGCTTTTAAAATGGAAAAAATCAAAATACCGACTGCGACTGCGAAAAGATTACCGCTATATTATCGCTATTTAATTATTTTAAATGAAGCAGGTAAAGAAAAAGTCTCATCGACTGAATTATCTGAAGCTGTTCAAGTAGATAGTGCTTCAATTAGACGTGACTTTTCATATTTTGGTGCTTTGGGTAAGCGTGGCTATGGATATGATGTAAAGAGTCTGCTTACATTTTTCAAAAAGATTCTTAATCAAGATACTCTAACTAATGTTGCCTTAGTCGGTGTTGGTAATTTGGGACATGCGCTTCTTAACTATAATTTTAAGCGGAGTAACAATATCCGTATTTCCTGTGCCTTTGATATTGACCCTAAGATTACTGGTAAAATTTTAAGCGGTGTGCCAGTTTACGAAATGAGCGAGTTGAAGAAGCAATTAAGTGATCAACAAATTACTATTGCCATTTTGACTGTCCCATCTGATTCTGCCCAAAGAACTGCCGATGATATGGTGGAAGCAGGCATTAAGGGCATCATGAACTTTACCCCTATTCGCTTATCTGCTCCAACTGGTGTAAGAATTCAGAATGTGGACTTAGCAACTGAATTACAGACATTGATTTACTTCCTTGACTCGGATAAGGGTAAGAATAGCTAGTAATAAACCTAATAATATCAACGTTTTAAATGAATTAGCACTTTGGTGAAAAAAGTGCTAATTTTTTCTTGCTTTTTTTTGGAAAAGGGGTTATTATCATATTTGTAAGTTAGCACTTGAGTAATAGGAGTGCTAATCGACAAGTAATTAAAAATGAAAATAAACAATAGGAGGGACAAACGTGTTACAACCAATTGGTGATCGCGTGATCGTAAAAGTTAAAGAAGAAGAAGAAAAAACTGTAGGCGGAATCGTCCTTGCTTCAAATGCAAAAGAAAAGCCAACAGAAGGTGAAGTTGTTGCAGTTGGTGAAGGCAGTTATGCTGACAACGGCGACAAGATTCCAATGTCTGTCAATAAGGGCGACGTTGTTCTTTACGACAAGTATTCTGGCACTAATGTTGAATACGAAGGCGAAAAATTCTTAGTCCTTCATGAAAAAGATATTTTAGCAATTGTTAAGTAATCTAAGGAGCGGATATTATGGCAAAAGACATTAAATTTTCAGAAAAAGCAAGACGTTCCCTATTAAAGGGTGTTGATAAATTAGCTGATACTGTTAAAGCAACTATCGGTCCTAAGGGTAGAAATGTTGTTTTGGAACAATCATACGGCAACCCAGAGATTACTAACGATGGTGTAACAATTGCTAAGTCAATTGAATTAAAAGACCACTACGAAAACATGGGTGCTAAGTTAGTAGCTGAAGCAGCACAAAAGACTAACGACATTGCCGGTGATGGTACTACTACTGCAGTTGTTTTAACTCAAGCAATCATCCGTGAAGGAATGAAGAACGTTACTGCCGGTGCTAACCCTGTAGGTGTTCGTCGTGGTATTGAAAAAGCAACTAACGCAGTTGTTGATGAATTACACAAGATCAGCCACACAGTTTCTTCAAAAGATCAAATCGCTCAAGTTGCTTCAGTTTCTTCAGCTTCAAAAGAAGTTGGTGACTTAATTGCTGACGCAATGGAAAAAGTTGGTAATGACGGCGTTATTACCATTGAAGACTCACGTGGTATCGAAACTGAATTATCTGTTGTTGAAGGTATGCAATTTGACCGTGGTTACTTATCACAATATATGGTAACTGACAACGATAAGATGGAAGCTGACTTAGACAATCCTTACGTTTTGATTACTGACAAGAAGATTTCTAACATTCAAGATATCCTACCTTTGTTGCAAGAAATCGTTCAACAAGGTAAATCATTATTGATTATTGCTGATGACGTTTCTGGTGAAGCTCTTCCAACTTTAGTATTGAACAAGATTCGTGGTACTTTCAATGTTGTAGCCGTTAAGGCTCCTGGTTTTGGTGACCGTCGTAAGGAACAATTACAAGATATTGCTGCTCTTACTGGTGGTACAGTAATTACTGAAGACCTTGGTCTTGAATTAAAAGACACTACAATTGCTCAATTAGGTCAAGCACGTCGTATCACTGTAACTAAGGACTCAACTACTATTGTTGATGGTGCTGGTTCAGAAGATGCTATCAAAGAACGTGAAGATTCAATCAGAAAGCAAATTGCTGATACTACTTCAGACTTTGACAAGAAGAAGTTACAAGAACGTCTTGCTAAGTTAACTGGTGGTGTAGCTGTGATTCATGTCGGTGCTGCAACTGAAACTGAATTGAAAGAACGTAGATACCGCATTGAAGACGCATTGAACTCAACTCGTGCTGCTGTTGACGAAGGTTACGTAGCAGGTGGTGGTACTGCTTTAGTTGATGTTGAAGATGCTGTTAAGGGTCTTAAAGGTGACAACGCAGATGAACAAACAGGTATCAACATTGTTTTACGTGCTTTAAGCGCTCCAGTTCGCCAAATTGCTGAAAACGCTGGTGAAGACGGATCAGTTATCTTGAACAAACTTGAAAGTCAAGATCCTGAAGTAGGTTACAACGCAGCTACTGACAAGTGGGAAAATATGGTTGAATCTGGTATTATCGATCCAACTAAGGTTACTCGTACTGCATTACAAAACGCTGCCTCAATTGCTGCTTTATTATTAACTACTGAAGCAGTTGTTGCAGAAATTCCAGAAGATAAGCCTGCAGCTGATCCTAACGCTGCTGGTGCTGGCGCTCCTGGTATGATGTAATAATTATTTTGCTGATTCAAAAGAGTCGTTCAATTGAACGACTCTTTTTTATTGCTAAGTTTTTGCTTTTCATCTTGACTTTCTCAAAAATCGTTTATGAGAAATTTGACAAAAAATGATAATAATATTAATATGTTTGCTTGTATTATATTTTTTTCACAAGAAAGGAAAGCTAATGGAATATTTATGCTTACTTGGCGTTCTAGTGATCGTTGTAGGTTTTGCCCTAGGACTAGACACAATCGCCGTTGTTGTAATTTCTGCTTTGGTATCAGCCTTAGTATCAGGAATTGATTTTGTTTCGTTTTTACGAATTTTAGGAAAAGGATTTATTGATAATCGAATGGTTTCAATCTTTTTCTTAACTTTGCCAACAATCGGAATAATTGAGAGACACGGTCTTAAAAAGGCAGCAGTTAACTTAATTAATAAGATTAAGAACTTAACACCAGGTAGAATTTTTGATATCTATACTGCAATTCGTGAGATTGCTGCACTCTTTGGTATTTCCCTTCAAGGACAAGTTCAATTCATTGCTCCTCTAATTAATCCAATGGCGCAAGCTGCTGGAAAGGTAAATGGTGAATTGACAGAATTAGAAGTTGACCAAATTAAAGGTCGTGCTGCCGCAAGTGAAAACTTTGGTAACTTTTATGCGCAGAACCTATTTATTGGTTCTTCAAGTGTATTGTTAATTGCCAGTACAATGAAATCGCTGGGTCATCCAGTTGAAACAAATTCTATTGTTATAAACACTTTGCCAATTGCGATAATTTGTTATCTTCTATGCTTAGGTTATAACCACATCTTTGATCAAAAACTAAAGAAAGCAAAGGTAAAATAAATGGAAGCGATAATTAATAATTTCTTGTTGGCTTTTTACATTATTATTGGATTATTCTTTTTGGCTGCAGCGATTGAATCATGGCGTGACCAAACAAATCCAGCTCGTTGGGGCACAGGTTTATTCTGGTTGATTTTTGCCGCACTGTTTGCTCTAGGTCAATGGTTACCTAGTGAAATCAGTGGTGGTTTGCTACTTGTGATTGCTCTGCTTTCACTATTTAAGCAAGTGCGTGTTGGTCATATTAAAGAGTTAAGTGAAAAAGTTGCTTCCGAAACGGTTAGTCGAATTGGCAACTGGATCTTTTTACCAAGTATTTTGCTAGCAATTATTGCATTAGTAATTGCACAATTTACTAAACTTGGCGGTCAAGTTGGTATTGGAATTGCAGCAGTTATTTCTTTAATTGTTGCAATGATTTTAACTAAATCAAATATTAAAGTTGCGTATGAAGATACTCAGAGAATGGTGCGTTCCGTTGGATCTGCCGGAATTCTGCCACAATTATTAGCAACATTGGGAGTTGTTTTCACTGCCTCTGGTGTTGGTCAAGCAACTTCAAAAGCAATTTCTGGACTATTTCCGGTTGGTAACCATCTATTAGGTGTTATTCTATACTGTGTAGCAATGGCATTGTTTACTGCAATTATGGGTAATGCTTTTGCAGCTTTTGCGGTAATTACAGCTGGTATCGGTATTCCATTCGTGATTGCACAAGGTGGTTCTCCTGTTGTTGTGGCTGCTTTAGGTATGACTGCAGGCTATTGTGGAACTTTGCTAACACCAATGGCAGCAAACTTTAACACTTTGCCGGTTGCATTAATGGAAATGAAAGATCCACTAGGTGTAATCAAACAGCAGTACCCAATTGCGTTAATTATGTTGCTTGTTCACATTATCTTGATGTACTTCTTAGCTTTTTAGTAGTTAGAAAAGAGAATGAAAATGAAAATTTTAGTAACAGGTTTTGATCCATTTGGTGATGATAAAATAAATCCTGCAATCGAAGCTGTTAAACGGTTAGACGATGAGATTGCTGGTGCACAAATTATTAAAGTTGAAATACCAACGGTTTTTGGTGATTGTGCCGATGTTGTGCATGATGCGATTGAACAACATCAACCAGATTATGTTTTAAACATTGGTCAAGCTGGCGGGCGTTATGCGCTAACTCCAGAACGAGTTGCGATTAACTTTGATGATGGCCGAATTGCTGATAACAAAGGCTATCAACCGATTGCGACACCAATTCATGAAGATGGTCAGAATGCGTACTTTACCCAATTGCCTGTTAAGGCGATGGTTAAAGCAATCCGTGAAGCTGGAATTCCTGCATTGGTTTCAACAACAGCAGGTACTTTTGTCTGCAACCACATTATGTATCAAGTTCAGTATATGATTGATAAGGAATTTCATGACCTTAAAGCTGGTTTCATGCATATTCCATTTTTACCTGAACAAGTCGTTGCAAGACCAGATACACCAAGCCTAAGTTTGGCTGATGATGTAAGAGGTATTACTGCAGCAATTACTGCTATCGTAGAAATGGACGGCAAAAAAGACCTTCAAAGTGTTGAAGGTCACATTGCTTAAGATTTGTTAACTAAGTTAGTAAATTGGTTTACACAATCAAATATTTGTAAAAAAAGAGATCGTTTGTTGCGGTCTTTTTTCTTTTGACAGATAGTTTAGCGTATAATGATAACAGTAACGCAAAAGAAGAAGAGGAACAAATGGCTAAAGCAAATTTAACTCCGATGATGGAGCAGTATCACGAAATTAAAAAGCAATATCCCGATGCTTTTCTTTTTTATCGCGTCGGGGATTTTTATGAATTGTTTGAAGACGATGCCGTCAAGGGTGCACAGATTCTTGAACTAACTTTAACGCACCGATCAAATAAATCAGAAAACCCAGTTCCAATGGCGGGTGTTCCTCATGTTGCTGTTGATTCCTACGTGGATACTTTGGTTGAAAAGGGTTATAAAGTAGCGCTATGTGAGCAGCTTGAAGATCCTAAAGAAGCTAAAGGGATGGTCAAACGAGGTATTATTCAACTAGTTACACCAGGAACACTAATGAACGACAAGCCAAGTGAGGCTAAGGAGTCCAACTATTTAACTTCCGTTGTTACTACTAAAAACAGCTTCGGCTTGGCCTATAGTGACTTGTCGACAGGTGAAATTTATACGACACATTTAAAAACTTTTGCGGCCGTTTCAAATGAACTACTATCCTTGCGAACTAGAGAAGTTGTTTATAATGGACACTTAAGCGACCGCGACAGTGAATTTTTGCATAAAGCTAATATTACAGTTTCAGAACCGGCTGAATTAACTGGTAATCATGCTGAAGTTTCATATGCCCAACAGAATTTAACTAACGAGGCTGAAAAAGAAGCAGTTAAGCAATTAGTCGGTTACTTGTTGCAGACACAGCGTCGCAGCTTAGCGCACTTACAGATTGCTCAGAGTTATGAAGTCAGCCAATATTTGCAAATGTCACATACTGTTCGTGACAACTTAGAACTAACTGCTTCAGCTAAAACAGGCAAAAAAATGGGCTCACTTTTTTGGGTGCTCGATAAAACTCACACTGCAATGGGTGGACGTCTTTTAAAGCAGTGGCTTGCTCGTCCACTTTTGTCGGTTAATGAACTGACTAACAGACAGGAAATGGTCCAAGCTCTCCTTGATGGTTATTTCACACGCGAAAACGTTATTGATTCGCTAAAGGGCGTCTATGATTTGGAAAGACTAACAGGACGAATTGCTTTTGGTAACGTTAACGCCCGTGAACTTTTGCAACTAGCACATTCACTTCAAGCTGTTCCCGACATTTTGACCTCTTTGGCAAATTCTGATAATCCCGTGTTACAGAACTTTGCGCAAAAGATTGATCCACTAAAAGGAGTTGCCGAGTTAATTAGTTCAACCATTGTCGAACAACCACCAATTTTGACTACAGAGGGTGGCTTGATTCGTGAAGGCGTTGACAGTCAGCTAGACCGTTATCGTGATGCAATGAATAATGGTAAAAAATGGCTAACTGAGATGGAACAGACCGAGCGTCAGAAAACTGGAATTGATAATCTGAAAGTTGGCTATAATAAGGTTTTTGGCTATTATATTCAAGTCACCAATTCAAATAAGAGTAAGGTGCCATTAGATCGTTATACGCGTAAGCAAACATTAACTAATGCTGAAAGATATATCACGCCAGAACTAAAAGAACATGAAAATTTGATTTTGGAAGCTCAAACCAAGTCGACAGAACTTGAATATCAATTATTCGTCAAATTACGTGAAGAAGTTAAAAAGGATATTTCTGCTTTACAAAAATTAGGTGCGCAGGTGGCTGAGCTTGACGTTTTTTGTTCGTTTGCGCAAGTGGCCGAAGAAAATAATTACTGTCGTCCAAGTTTCCATACAGATAATCAGGATGTGAAAGTTGTTCTTGGCCGTCATCCCGTTGTTGAAAAGGTTATGAAGTCAGGAAGCTATATTCCAAATGATATCAAGTTGGCAAATGACACCGATATTTATCTCATTACCGGACCAAATATGTCTGGTAAGAGTACGTACATGAGACAAATGGCTTTAATTGCAGTTATGGCTCAGGTCGGTTCATTTGTTCCAGCAGATAGCGCAGATTTGCCGATTTTTGACCAAATTTTCACAAGAATTGGTGCAGCGGACGACCTGATTTCGGGTCAAAGTACTTTTATGGTTGAGATGACCGAAGCAAATGAAGCCTTGCAAAACGCAACCAAAAGAAGTTTGGTTTTATTTGATGAAATTGGCCGTGGGACTGCGACTTATGACGGTATGGCCTTAGCCGGAGCAATTGTGCAGTACTTACATGATGAAGTCGGTGCCAAGGTTCTATTTGCAACGCACTTCCATGAATTAACTGCACTTGAACAGACCTTACCTCGTTTGAAGAATATTCACGTCGGCGCGACTGAAGAAAATGGTAAGTTAATCTTTTTACATAAGATTTTGCCAGGTCCAGCAGATCAAAGTTATGGTATTCACGTTGCTCAATTAGCAGGATTGCCACGTAAAGTTCTTCGACAGGCAACAAAATTACTCAATCGTTTAGAAGCACAAGGTAATGATCTGGGGCCATCTTCGGCTCAGCTTGACTTATTCTCAAGTGCTACTAGTGATGAAGGCGAAAATCCAGTTGAGACGGCTGATTCTGAAAACAAGTTAACAGATAAAGAAAAAGACGTTTTAGATGAAATTTCGAATCTCTATTTGGCTGACCAAACACCACTTCAAATAATGCAGCTAGTTGAAAACTGGCAAGAAGACTTAAAGGATGAGGACTAATCATGGGTCAAATTCACGAATTATCAGTCAATTTATCCAACCAAATAGCTGCTGGAGAAGTAATTGAGCGACCAGCAAGTGTAGTTAAAGAATTAGTTGAAAATGCAATTGATGCCGGTAGTTCACGCATTCGAATTGACTTTATTGATGCTGGCTTGAAGCAAATTGTTGTTCAAGACAATGGCTCAGGTATTCCAAGTGATCAGATTGATCTTGCCTTTACCAGACATGCGACTAGTAAAATTAATAATGAGCACGACTTATTTAACGTGGCAACGCTTGGATTTCGGGGAGAAGCATTGGCCTCGATTGCTGCTGTAAGTCATGTGGAAATTTTAACTAATTCGACGGGGACCATTGGAACTAAAGCGGAATTTTCTGCTGGCGTAAAGAAAAGTCAGGAAGATGCTGCGGCTACTAAGGGAACCCAAATAACCGTTAAAGATTTATTTTTTAACACACCTGCTAGATTAAAATACCTTCGTAGTCCGCGAACAGAAATTATGAAAATCGTTGATATTGTTAATCGAATTGCTCTTGGCTATCCAGAGATTTCGATTACTTTGATGAATGAAGGACGTTTATTGCTCAGAACAGCTGGCAATGATAACTTGAAGCAAACTGTTTCAAGTGTTTATGGCCGTTCAATTGCTGAAAAAATGATGCCATTTCAGAGCAGTGATAACGATTTTGAGATTGAAGGACTAATTTCTAAACCAGGTCTGACTAGATCAACACGCAATTTTATTTCAATCCTGCTTAACGGTCGCTATATTAATAATTTTCAATTGGCTACAGCAGTTATGGATGGCTATGGAACAAATTTGAGCGCCAAGCACTATCCAATAGCAGTGGTCAAAATAAAAGTTGATCCGTTACTTGTTGATGTTAATGTGCACCCGACTAAACGTGAAGTTCGGCTTTCAAAGGAAACTGAACTAAGTCGCTTAATTACCAATGCAATCAGTAGTGCTTTATTAGCTGATGATGTTCAGGCTGACGCGATTGAGAACTTAAATTCTTCGACGGAAGAAACTAGAATTGATCAGTTAAAGTTTAATCTTAATAAGAACGTTGTTGAAACTAAAAGACCTGAAATAACGAGTGATGAAGTTCATGAAGCTCCTGCTACTGAAATTCACCAGGAGCACAATCAACAATATGTTGATTTGAATGAACCGCGTGAAGATGATCGCTACATCATTACAAAAACTTGGAAGGAAAATGTTGCAAAGCAAGTACAACTTAGACCCTTTTCAAAATCAAAGCTGACGGAAGAAGTGATTTCAGCTGGTGACGAAGTTTTAGCAAATAGTATTCCAGAACTAAAGTTGGTTGGACAAACTAGTGTATACTTAATTGCTACTAGTGGGGATGACTTATATTTGGTTGATCAAGTTGCAGCTAGACGATTGATTTCTTTTGAAAAAATTAGGGCAGAAATGTCTGCACAACAAATCAATCAACAAGGATTATTGACACCACAAATTTTAGAGTTTGGCAGTCTGGATTTTATTCAAATAAAAGACAAGTTACCGGAAATCGAAAAAATCGGTATTTTTCTGGAAGAATTTGGGCAAGATACATTTATTTTAAGGTCGTATCCAACCTGGATTGAAGGTGACCTTGAACAGTCAATTAGATTGATTTTGGATAGCTATTTGAATGTTGACCAAAATAATTATGCAAATTTAGTTAAGCGAATAGCTGCTGATCAAGCTCAAAGAGCAGTTCCTGGACGAAAAAAATTATCAGCTGCCGATTGCAACAACATTTTGACGACCTTGCGCCAAATAGGTGATCCTTATCATGATGCAAAAGGAAACGTTGTGGTTGTGCGCTTACGTGAAAATGACTTGCGGAAAATGTTTAAAAAGGGTGAATAGTTAATGTATGAATATCTTTCTGGTGTAATCACTGTGGTGAAACCAGACTACATTGTAATTGACGTTGGTGGCGTGGGCTATAAAGTTTTTAGTCCCACTCCATTTGCGTATCAAGAGGGGCAGAAAGCGAGAGTTTTTATTGAACAAATCGTTAGGGACACTGGAATAACGCTTTTTGGCTTTCAAACTGAAGATGATAAGGGACTATTTTTGAAACTACTCAGTGTAAGTGGGATAGGACCAAAGTCGGCGTTAGCAATAATGGCCGCTGAAGACAGTAACTCACTTGCTGAAGCAATTGAACAGGGAGAAGTGAAATATCTTACTCGGTTCCCTGGTGTTGGCAAAAAGACTGCTTCGCAAATTGTCCTCGATTTAAAAGGAAAACTTGGCGATTATGTTCAGAAAATTGACAAATTTGCTGACCAAGAAGTTTCTCCAGAATTAAATGATGCACTCCTAGCATTGTTAGCACTTGGTTACACTAAGAAAGAAGTTGACCGAATCACGCCTACTTTGGCAGCTGAAAAGGAAACATCAGCTGATCAATATATTAAAAAGGGACTCGCTTTATTGTTAAAGAAGTAGTTTCTGTGATAAGTTAAACAAAAAGGAAGTGAAAATGGTAATGAATGAAGATGATTCAATTGTTTCAAGAGAAGTTCAAGGAAAAAATGAAGAGCAGACAGAGTTTTCATTGCGCCCGCAAAACCTTAAAGAATATTTAGGCCAAACAAGGGTTAAAAAGGAAATGTCTGTTTACATTGAAGCAGCAAAAAAGAGGGATGAGGCACTGGATCACGTTTTGCTATACGGTCCTCCCGGCCTTGGTAAAACTACTTTAGCTTTTGTCATAGCAAATGAACTTGGCGTAAATTTAAAAAGTACCAGTGGTCCTGCAATTGAAAAGGCAGGTGATTTAGTTGCACTATTAACTGATCTTGATCCAGGAGATATTCTATTTATTGATGAAATTCACCGCTTGCCCAAACCAATTGAGGAAGTACTTTATTCTGCCATGGAAGACTTTTATGTCGACATTGTAATTGGAGAAGGACAAACAACTCATGCTGTTCATGTGCCACTGCCACCTTTTACCTTAGTTGGTGCAACAACTTTGGCTGGCCAGTTATCCGCCCCTTTGCGAGATCGTTTTGGAATTGTTGAACATTTACAATATTATGATGTTGATGAACTTCAAAAGATTATTCAACGTTCAAGTGAAGTTTTTAATATTAAAATAGGAGATCAGGCTGCTCATGAGCTTGCTAGAAGATCGCGTGGTACGCCTCGAGTAGCCAACCGTTTATTAAGACGTGTTCGTGATTTTGCGCAAGTAAAGGGTGAAAAAGTTATATCCTATGAGACGACTAGAGACTCACTTAAACAACTACAAGTTGATGATGAAGGACTTGACCAGACCGACCGCAAGATTTTGCGAGTGATAATAGAGAGTTACCATGGTGGACCAGTTGGTGTTCGAACAATTGCCGCAAATACTGGTGAAGATGTTGAAACAATTGAGTCTTTATATGAGCCATATTTATTACAACACGGTTTTTTATTGATGACACCGCGCGGGCGCATGGTAACTGAAAAAGCATATTTGCAGCTTGGATTGCCAGTTCCGAACGAATAGTGCAAATGTTGCTTATGTTTTGTATAATATATTTTTAGATAATTAGAAATTTTAATTTGAGGAGTGTAAACGTGAATACTTTATTTTTAGCTAATGCTAATAACGGCATGAGTAGCATGTGGACAATTGTTATCTTTATTGTTTTGATAGCCTTAATGTACTTTACAATGATTAAGCCACAGAAGAAGCAACAACAAAAGAAAATGGAAATGATGAATGAACTTAAAAAGGGCGACAATGTTATCATGATTGATGGCTTGCACGGTAAAGTTGATTCTGTTGATACTAAAGATAAAACTGTTGTGATTGATGCAGATGGTATTTATTTAACTTTCAGTCGCATGGCTGTTCAACAAATTTTGCCAGATAAAACTGCATCTGCTGAAGCTCCAGCAACTGAAGAAAAAGCTGAAAAGCCAGATTCTGAAAAACAAGTTGAAGAACCAGCATCTAAGCCAGAAGAAGACAAACCTTCTAAGTCAAGTGAAGAATCTTCACCTAAAGAATAGATATAATAAAAAGTGCCCGGTAAGGCACTTTTTTTATTTATGATTATCAAAAACTGTGTTTAACTGAAAAGTAATATAAAATAAAAGTAAAGATTAATAATACTTTGAAAGGACCCTCTCATGAAAAATATTCCAGTTGTAATGATTATTTTTGGTGGTAGTGGCGACTTAGCCCACCGAAAGCTCTACCCCGCTTTGTTTAATTTATATGAGCAAGGCTTAATTCACGATAACTTTGCTGTAATTGGTACCGCTCGTCGGCCATGGTCTCATGAATATTTGCGTGAACAAGTCAGTGATGCTGTTCATGAAACCCACAGTGAAGTAAACGAAAATGATCTAGCCACTTTTGCAAGTCATTTTTACTATCAATCACATGATGTTACTAACGTTGAGCATTATGAAACTTTGAAAAATCTAGCTCAAGAACTTGATGATCGCTATAGTGCACAAGGAAATCGTATTTTTTATATGGCAATGGCTCCACGCTTTTTTGGTCAAATTGCTCAACATATCAATGATCAACATTTGACCAGTACAGGTTTTAATCGAATTGTGGTTGAAAAACCTTTTGGACGCGACTTGACTAGTGCAGAGGAATTAAATAAGCAAATCACTGCTTCATTTGATGAAGACGATATTTTCCGCATTGATCATTACCTCGGTAAGGAAATGATTCAGAATATTTTGCCACTTCGATTAACCAATCCTTTGATTAAAAATGTTTGGAACAATTCTACAATCAAAAATATTCAAGTAACATTGGCGGAACATTTAGGTGTCGAAGCGCGCGGCGGCTACTATGAAACCTCTGGTGCATTGCGTGATATGGTACAAAATCATATTTTTCAAATTATTACTCTCCTAGCAATGCCAGAGCCAAAAGATTTATCCTCAAAAAGCATCCATGCAGCTAAACAGGAATTGCTAGATAGTTTAATTATTCCTAATGAAGCAGAAATTGCTAAACACTTTGTACGAGGACAATATTTAGGAAGTGATGTGACTTTTGGTTATCGCCAAGAACCTAATGTTGCTGAAGACTCAAACACGGAAACTTTTGTCGCAGGTGAAGTAAAGTTTGGTAAAGGTCCGTTAGCAGGAATGCCAATTTACTTCAGAACTGGTAAAGAGATGCGCGAGAAAAAGAATCGTATTGATATCGTGCTGAAGCACATGTCTAACCAATACGGTCAGGCGCACTCAAATAATATAACGATTATCATTGATCCTGACATGCAAATTTATATTACGATTAACGGTAAGAAAATCAATACACCTGGGATTAGACGTGAAAATTTGGCTTATCAGTTTACCAACGAAGAGCAAGACAAGGTGCCAGATGGTTATGAACGTTTGCTCCATGATGTTTTTGTTAATGATTCAACCAATTTCACGCATTGGAGTGAATTGAAAAATTACTGGAAATTCATTGATGTAATTGAAGAAGCTTGGCAAAAAGATAACGAAAATGGTCAAGAGCCAGAACAATACCTGCCTTATCGAATGGGACCAAAAGCTGCAAACGATATCTTTGATTCGCCAACTGAACGCTGGATTTATGACTGATTATAGCGATGGTCTGCTGCCTAAAAACGATACTTCTCGTAAAATTATTCATATTGACATGGACGCTTTTTATGCATCAGTGGAGATGCGCGATAAGCCTGAATTGAAAAATAAGGCAGTCGTAATCGGACACGATCCACGTAAAAGTAATGGTCATGGTGTCGTTTCAACTGCTAACTATGTTGCAAGAAGTTATGGCGTTCATTCTGCTATGCCTTCGATTAAGGCATTTCGCCTAGTTCCGGCCGAAAAATTGGTTTTTTTGGAACCGGATTATAAAAAATATTATTCTGTTTCTGCTGAAGTTCATAAAATGATGCACGAAATGACCGACCGTGTTCAGTCAATTGCTTTAGATGAAGCGTATTTAGATGTAACTCAAAATAAATTAGGCATCAAATCAGCTGTACAACTCGCCATTGATTTACAGACTCGTGTACGGAGAGAATTAAAATTAAATTGTTCTTTTGGAGTTTCCTACAATCGTTTTCTAGCTAAAATGGGCTCAGAATATTCAAAGCCATTTGGACGAACAGTAATTTTGCCCAGTGAAGCAAAAGAATTTTTAGCTGCACAAAAAATTGGACATTTTCATGGTATTGGACCAAAAACAGAGGAAAAATTAGCTGAAATGGGTATAACCACGGGTAAAGGTTTGCAGCAGACGCATGTTCGAGATTTGATTAAAGAATTTAATCGAATGGGTTATTTGATGGCAGAACATGCAAATGGAATTGATTTATCGCGAGTTATCCCAGACGATGAATACAATCGCAAGTCAATTGGAATTGAGCGTAGTTATGAACCATGCGTTTACGATAAGCAAGTAGCCCTGACTAATCTCAGAAATTACGCTAGTGAGTTGGCAGAAAAACTTAGCTATGGAAATTTTTTTGCTAGGACAGTTGTTTTAAAAATTCGTAATACTGAATTTGAAACAATTACTAGAAGAAGCAAATTAGAACATGCCACCAATCAGGCAATTGAATTTTACGAAGCAGCCAAAGAACTTTTTGAACCACTTGCAGACAGTTTCTTAAGCGATGGAATACGACTATTAGGCATTACGGCGACTGATTTTACTGAAGCAGAATTTGAAAACGTTGACTTGAATTTATTTTCAAGTTAGGGTGTTATTTCTGTTAAACTAGTTAAAGTACTTAAGAGATCAAGAAGGAGAAGAAATGAACACTTTCCCAAAAATATATGAAAAAATCGAACAATATTCGACAATTATTTTGCACCGTCACACTAGTCCAGACCCTGACGCTCTAGGTTCTCAGGCAGGACTTGCACGGTCATTAAGACTTAAATTCCCAGACAAAAGAATTTTATGTGCAGGTGAAAATGATGAAGGTGATTTGGCATGGATTAACACCATGGACGAAGTTACTGAAGCAGATTACAAAGGTGCATTAGTTATTACAACTGATACAGGTAATACTGCGAGAATATCTAATAAGCTATACAGTAAGGGTGACTTTTTAATTAAAATCGATCATCACCCAGATGTTGAACCATATGCGGATTTAAGCTTTGTAGATGACGAAGCACCAGCTGCTTCCCAAATTGTTGCGGACTTTTTATTTGAAGAAAATCTGCCTGTCACTGCAGAAGTTGCATACCCACTTTATGCAGGTATTGTTGGTGATACTGGTCGCTTTATGTATCCGGAAACATCAGAACATACCTTCAATGTTGTTGCAAAATTGACAGCAACAGGCATTAACATTAACCAAATTGCTCGTAATATTAGTGATGTAACTTTTGCGCAGGCCAAATTACAAGCAGAAGTACTTGAATATATGAAAGTTGATCCTAGTGGCGCGGCATATGCGATTTTGACAAGGGATGCACTAGAAAAACTAGGAGTAGATTCTGATCAAGCATCATGCACTGTATCAACTCCTGGAAGAATTAAAGACATTATTGCTTGGAATGTTTTTGTTGAAAAACCAGATGGAACTTTTAGAGTGCATTATCGTTCAAAAGGTCCAATTATTAACGAACTTGCTGCCCAACATGATGGTGGCGGACACGCCTTAGCCAGTGGAGCTAATGCTAAAGACATGGACGAAGTTAAGCAAATTTTTGCTGAACTAGTTCAGGTGACTAAGGAATATCGCGAAAAAAATGAATAATATTTTTACTAATGAAAAAATCAGACCAGAGTTACGTGCTGGTTTAAAGAAAATACACTTTAGTCAGCCAACTAAAGTACAGGAAGAAGTTATTCCTGTTTTATTGGAGCGCAAAAATGTCGTTGTTCAAGCCGTAACTGGCTCAGGAAAAACGCATGCCTTTTTGGTACCAATTTTAAATGAAATTGATGAAAAACTTGAATATCCGCAAGCAATTTTGACTGCTCCTAGTCGAGAGTTATCTGAACAGCTTTATCAGGTAGCCCGTCAATTGAGGGATGCTGCTGGTCTGAATATTTCCATTGCTCACTTTGCTGGTGGTAGTGACCGTGAGCGGCAAATGAAAAAAATCAATAATCGCAATCCGCAAGTTATAATTGCCACACCAGGTCGATTACATGACTTTGTCGAGAAGAAAATTTTGTTTTTAGATCACGTGCAAGATTTTGTCATTGATGAAGCAGACATGACTTTGGATATGGGATTTTTAACTGATATTGATTTTATTGCTCAAAGGTTACCTAAGACAGCGACTTTTGCTGCTTTTTCAGCAACCATTCCAGTGAAGTTATCTAACTTTTTGCGGAAATATATGTCACAACCTGAGCAAATTGTCATCGATAATCCTGCTGTAATTTCACCTACAATCAAAAATGATTTGATTGATATTGGCGGAAAAAACCGCAAACGTATACTGTACCAATTACTAACCATGGGGCAGCCTTATTTAGCATTAGTTTTTGCAAATACTAAGCAAACTGTAGATGAGTTGACTAAATTTTTGCAGGAGCAGGGTTTACGTGTAGCTAAAATTCACGGCGGTATTACTGAACGCGAGCGGAAAAGAACTGTTCGCGAAATAAATGACGGTCAATACCAATACGTTGTTGCGACAGATTTAGCAGCACGTGGATTGGATATAGATGGTGTGAGTCTTGTAGTTAATTATGAGATACCACGTGATTTAGAATTTGTGGTCCACCGTGTTGGTCGAACAGGCAGAAACGGACTTTCGGGTCATGCAGTGACTCTTATTCGCGCTGAAGAAATGAACCGAATTGCTGGACTAGAAAAAATGGGAATTCATTTTGATTTTGTTGAAATTAAAAATGATGAACTTGTACCACGTAAGCATTATCACAGCAGAAATGAACGCAGTTCAGACTCATACACAGTTGATAATAAGGTCAATGGCTATGTTAAAAAAGCCAAAAAGAAGCGTAAGCCTGGTTATAAAAAGAAAATTAAGCGTGTGATTCAACAAGATAAAGCGCAAAAAAATAAAATTGAGCAGCGTCATAAGATTCGCAAAGCAAAACAACAGCGCAAGCGAAAACGTGATAATAACTCATAGATTTCAAGCAAAAGCCTTAAAAACGGCTTTTGCTTTTTTCTTTTTCACTAATTAAGCATAAGAAGAATATTATCTAAATAAAGAATAATTATTAACAATTCCTTATAAATGTTTTGTATGATAGCGGTTTAACTGCTATATTTGTTTATTGTATTATAAGAAAAAAGTGTGGTGAAGCAATTAAGTAGAACTAAAAATGATAGTTGATTAAAAGATAGTTTGGAGGAAATAAGAATGGCTACAATAAAGTTTGAAGAGGTTTTAAAGGGAGATCTTTCAAAGAGTATTGTCAGAAAATACACCGTAATTGATTTTTGCAAAAAGGCTGGAATTGAACGAGGTTCTTTTTATCAGCGCTATGGAAATATTTGTGATTTGTTTGCATCTGTAATGGTTTTACAAGTACGAAGAACTCTTCGCGGCTTGGAAAAAGAATCAATCGAAGCAATGATTTTCAGAATGCTTGAAAAGGTTAGAGCTAATAAATTTTATTTCTTAAACATAATCCTAATCTCGAAAGACTCACGAGTTTTTTATGATGTTCTGCGAAAAGAAATTGCTCTTGCAATAGAAAATTATATGCGGCCACGAGGAGCTTTTTCTGTTAGACAGGTAGAGCTAGTTGCAAATGGAATTTATGCAATTACGTACTACTGGATTCTAAGTGAATGCAAACATGATATTCGAGACGTTTATCAATGTATCTGTCTCCTGCTTAAAAATATAAATAAAACCAAAAAAGTGTCTCTAAGTAGCCACATAAATTAGAATGTTAGAAATAACATTCTTTTTTTATAAAAAAAGACTTGCCAAAAAGAGAAATAGTTGCTAGTATTAATAACTGTCGTCAGGACATAGGGCACAACAGCTCGAGCGATTGAACGACAAAAAAATCAAACAAAACCAGTTGACAAAAGTTAGCAGGTTTAGTAAGATAACACACGCTGCTAAGGCAAGTCGAAGATAGCGGTCAGAAAAAAG
>NZ_JACFPH010000005.1:0-79224 GCF_016102085.1 Lactobacillus sp. M0390
CAGCGCCTTAGATATTTAATCAGATCTTGTTCTCTTTGTCAAGAACTTTTTTCTGACCGCTATCTTCGACTTGCCTTAGCAGCGTTTGTTATCTTACTAAACCTGCTAACTTTTGTCAACTGGTTTTGCTTGATTTTTTTGTCGTTCAATCGCTCGAGCTATTGTGCCCTATGTCCTGACGACAGTTATTAATACTAGCAACTATTTCTCTTTTTGGCAAGTACTTTTTTCGATTTATTCCTGATGATTATCTTTTTCAATCATGTTAAAGTTATTATATCAGCGTTTAGAGGAGGTTTTAAAAATCAAAAAATTTGATACAGCAATTATTGGTGCTGGACCAATAGGATTGTTCTGCGCTAGTTTTGCACACCTACATGGATTAAAAACAGTTACTTTTGAAGCTTTAAAAGAAATTGGGGGACAACCAAAACTTCTATATCCTTTTAAGGAAATATTTGATATTCCTGTTTTTGGAAAAATATCTGGTCAGGAATTAACTGATCACTTAATTGATTCCGCCAAGGATAAGACTACTTTTCAATTGAACCATCAAGTAACATCAATTGAAAAGAATGATCAAGGATTTATTATCGATAATGATTTTCAAGTAAAGAGTATTATTATCGCCACTGGAACAGGTTCATTTTCTCCCAAAAAGTTCCCTCTGAAGATGGATGAAGCCATTGAAAAGCGTGTCCATTACTTTGTTAAAGACCCGAGTCACTTTGCTGAAAAATCAATCGGCGTTTTTGGTGGCGGAGATTCTGCACTTGACTGGGCACTTGAATTAGCAAAACAACCCGGAACTAAAATCAATTTAATTCATCGAAGGGCAGATTTCCGCGGTTTAGAATCAACATTGCAAGAACTCAAAAGTTTAAAAAATGTTCAAGTTCTCACTCCTTATCTTCCTAAAACGATTGCAATACGAAATAATCAACTTGATATCGGACTTAAGCAGGTCGGTCAAACTGAGTTATTACAAAAGCAGTTCGATCAAATAGTCGTTGCTTATGGCTTTCGCGCGAATAATAGTATTGTCCGCAAATGGGGTGTTGACCTTGAAGACGGCCATATTAAAGTTTCGCGTGAAATGGAAGCTAACATCCCTGGCATTTATGCGATTGGAGATGTAGCAGCTTATCCTGGCAAAGTTCCGGTCATCGGTCTTGGATTTGGCGAAGCACAGATTGCAGTAACTGCAATTATGCGTGCACTATTTCCCGAAAAGACTTTAACCATTCATTCAACCAGTATTTAGGAGCAACATATATGACAATAATCAATTTTATTCTTCACATTGATCACCATCTGATTGAAATAGTCAACCAGTTTGGCAGCTGGACATACTTGATTATTTTTGCCATTATTTTTATTGAAACTGGATTAGTCATTTTCCCTTTTTTGCCAGGTGATTCATTGATTTTCGCCGCTAGTTCAATGGCAGTCAATCCAAAATATCACCTCAACATTTGGCTCGTGTATTTTGCAGTTTTACTAGCCGCAATACTCGGTGATGCATGCAACTATGAAATCGGGGCACGATCGGTCAAGGCCGGAGCGAAACACTCCTGGTTTAATAAGCTAATTAATCAAAAAAATCGTGAAGCAGCCGAGCGATTTTTTGAGCGGCATGGCTCAATCACAATTGTAATTGGTAGGTTCATCCCCTTTATTAGGACATTTGTTCCTTTTATCTCTGGTGGTAGTAAAATGCACTACGGTACGTTTGCCATTTACAATATTATTGGCGGCATTATCTGGAGTGGACTCTTTACAATTATTGGTGCCTTATTCGGCAACATCCCATTTGTTAAAGATCATTTCTCAATGTTAATTCTAGCAATCATACTTATTTCAGTTTTACCAATTTTAATTGTTGGCTTAAAAAAACGAATGACACAAAAAAAGGAGCTCCATTAATGGAGCTCCTTTTTATTTTTTCAATAATTGATTTACAAAATATAATTCATAAATAATTCCGCCCACAGCAAAACATGACGCAAAAAAGCCTTCTGTAAGTACGTTAATAATTGGATCGGTTGATGGATCAAATAACCATGTGTTACTACCGGCGAAAAATAAATGGTGAAAAGTAATAAAAAAATCGTCAAAGTTAGTTAAAGCAAACGGTAATACAACAATTGGTAAAAGTAGAAAGAGTAAAGCCCAAACCTTATCAAGTTTAAGTGCTTTGCTTTTTTTGTTTTTAGTAATTAAGAAAATTATTAGGCAGCACAAAAACGCAAAAACCGCTAAAATAAACAGTCTCTTTACTTCCGCAAAGTGTTGCGCCGCCATTACTGAAGTTGGGAAATTGCTCATATGCAAATGCTGCTTAAATGGCCAAACCAAATAACCCATCAGTTGATTGTAGTTATGAATTACTTGCCCAACTGATAGGTTGACAGTTTTATAAGTCTTTTGAACAATGACAAAAACAAGTAGTAAGGGCCAGCTTGCAATTATTGCACCAACAACACTACTAGTAATACCGAATATGAAATGAAACATTACGGCTAAAATGGGATTGCTTTTTTTCATAGTTCAACCTCATCTAAATCATCAACTAAAATTGTTGGCTGCTTTTTATCAACAATATCATCTGGCTGAGTAATTCCTGTTGTAACTAGCAGTTGGTCCACTTTACTGTTAAATCCAGCTTTGATATCTGTATCATAATTATCACCCACAATTAGTGCGTCTTCTTTTGAACAACCCATTTTTTGCAAAACACGTTCAATGATAATTTCGGAAGGCTTCCCAATGAACAGTGGCTCTACTCCAGTTGCCGTGGCGATCATCGCACACTGCGAACCGTTTCCGGGTAGTAAGCCATTTTCACTCGGTAAATTGACATCAGCATTTGTCCCAATAAACTTCGCGCCATTTCTAATTGCGTTAGTAGCAACTTGAATTTTGTGGTAAGTCAAATCAGTGTCCATTCCTACCACTACATAATCTGGCTTCTCTTCGTTGATTTCAAATTCAGGGTGGCTGAGGAATTCATGCCATAAACCAATTTGTCCAATTAAATAAACACCAATTTTGCCACTATCAGTCTCTTTTTCATTTAGCAAATAACTAGTGGTCGCCATGCAAGGTGTATACACATGTGAAGTATCTGCCGTTACTCCATGCCCAGCCAACTTATCTACAACCATTTGCGGTGTACGCGTTGTATTATTAGTCAAAAAAAGATAATTTTTGCCAGCTGCCTCAAGTCGATGAACAAATCTTACACCAGATGCAATAGTCTCTTTTCCGCGATAGATTGTTCCATCCAGATCAATTAAAAACAATTGATAATCTTTCACTTAATTGCTACCTTTCCTCTTTTTGATTACAAAAGTATGATTATTAGCTTGTGCCTTTTTCACTGTAACTGTTTTTGGCTTTTTGATGCGTGACGCACTCTTTTTATACTTTTTAAAAGTAGCAGTCTTATTGTTAGGCGCAGTTTGCTTCTTATAGCGGGTTACACTGGTACGTCTTTTAAACTTAGTATTTCGGTAGTGATGCACTGGGCTCACCAGTTGCAAAATAAAATAGCCACCACCAGGATTACAGTATTCCATCAAATAATCAGCAATTGTCTGTTCCTTGCGGTCAATTGCCGTTTGTACTTTATCTTTAAAAAAGCCTTTTAGGCGCAAGTGTTCACTTGAAACATCACCCACAATATAATCATATTGATCTAAATAAGGGTCATATTTTTTACTTAAAAGTTCAGTATCAAGCGCTTCTTGTTTATCCACAAGTACTTGATACAGTTGCTTGTTAATTTTGATTTGCTTGCCAACTATTTTGACTGCAGCAAGTGGATGACGAAGCGGCTGCTGTTCCTCAAACTTATTTTCTTTTTTTGGCTCATCAATTTGGCTCTTTTGGTCCGCCATTAGTTTCACTTCCTATTATCGGATATTTTTTAGCTAAATAATCACCAATTACTTCACGCAAAAATTGTGGGAATAAAAATTGATTATCCCCCACAATTGCAAGCGTAGGGAAAAAAGGCACCAAAACATAGTGGTCCAAAACAGCGATTTGATATTCTTTTGCTGGGTTTATTTCCTTTCCCCCAACAAAAACCGCTTTGCTTAGTGGATCAAACTTTATTCCGCGATAGTGCATTTGACCAAATACTTTTCCCCGAAAACTCATCCCTTGAAGTGGAAAATGATCAAGGTAATGGCGATTTTTTTCGATTTCCATTACAAGGCGCCATAGGTCACTACCTTTTAATATTGAACGCACAACATGCATTGAATGAGGTAATATTTTTTGCAAATCATACTTAGTTATGATGCCTTTTTTAAAGGGTTCTAAAAACAAGCCAGTGCTTAACATTGCAAGATCTGTTCCAGCAAAATCAGCAATCGCATCTAGAGACACATCAATTGCTGCCTCACGGTCACCATCATATTTTTCTGGTAAATCTGCAACTTTCTCTTGGCTTAGGATTTCTTTTCCACGTTCTCGGTAACCTAAAATGGTTTTTTGATCATCATCATGTTCTCTCATCGAACTTGTAGCTACAACATGTGGTGAGATTCTTTGAATATGGTGCTTGTCATCAATTTCCACATGAATATTTCCTACATAATGACCCCATTTACCAGTTTGAGTAATCCAAACACCATTTACATTTCTGCCATGTGGTAACAAGTCATGCGTATGACCACCAATAATTAAATCAATTTGTGGATAATTATGGGCCAAAAAGGAATCCATATTAAGACCAACATGTGTCAATAGGATTAAAACATCATATTTTCCTTTAATTTTGGGTAGAACTTCATCCATCGCATCTTTTAGCATTTTAACGTGCCAATGATTAGGTTCATAAGATAAGGGATAGGCAGCCGTTAAACCAATTAATGCAATTCTTGTGCCTTTTTTGGTTGTCAGAATTTTATCTTGCACCGCCCAATGCGGCATTAATTCATCTTCTTCACGTAAGTTAGCAAGAACTACAGGAAAATTGGCATGATCAAAAAGGTGCTCAACTACTTCATGCGAGTTCGATATTCCCTCATTGTTGCCAATTGTGATGGCATCGTAATTAAACGAATTCATCAATTTAATATTAGCTTGACCATAAGTTGCATCAGTTAATGGATGGGATCTATCCATGAAGTCACCAGCATCAAACGTTAGCACCTGGTCGACAGTCTTATCTTGTTGCGCCTTTTTCAGATAACGACCGATTTTAGGAAAGTTTTCAAAATGTGAGTGCAAATCATTAGTATGTAAAATGCGAAGTTTTTCCATCTCTTGTCCCCTAACCGATCTGATTCGATTTCAAAATCATTTCGTACGCATCCAAGACTTTACCCTTTGGCTTATCCCATTCAACCCAATCAGGATTTTTCCAATCATCCTCATTGGTTAATGTTTCAAGGTGGTAGTTTTTGTTAATATACTCTTCATAAGTGATCAACGCTTTAGTACGTGGAATATTTAGTTGCAAGATGCGCACATTTTTTATATTCCCGTGATCAACCGCCAGTTCGGCTATCCCATTTTGATCAATGTTAGAAATTTCAAAGTATTTACTGCCATCATTGCGTGTGATTTCTTCAATTAAATCTAATTCTTCATACTCTTGCTTCATCTAAATTATCCCTAAAATTAAACTGTTAAATATAGCAAAAAATGTGTAACCATGCTATCGTAATAAACAATAGAGGTGTACACATGAAACGTAAAAGCCATGTATTTACGGCTATTTTTCTTACCATAATCTTTTTGACAAGTAGTGGTTTTACTGTTGTCGGGCACCGCGGCGATCCCACGAAATATCCTGAAGAAACAATCCAGAGCGATGATTCCGCCTTTAATTCAGGTGCTGATTACGTTGAACTCGACCTTCATCTTTCAGCAGATGGACAACTGGTCGTCTCACATGATGATGATTTATATCGAGTTACTCATACACATGCAATTGTATCACAAAATACTTGGCAGGCACTTAGCCAATTAACATATGATAATGGTGAACATGTGATGAGTCTGGATGAGTTATTTGAACACTATCAAAAAAAGCCAAATACCAAATTTGTTTTAGAAACCAAAATTGATCATTCAATTGATCCGTCTTACCAACTAGAAGATGAAATTGCTGCAACAATTAAAAAATATCATATGGAAAAAAGGGTTATGATTCACTCTTTTTCGGCGGCAAGCTTATTTCACTTTCGGAAAATCATGCCAGATGCGTACCTAATTTTACTTGTCGGCAGTCTTAAGCGAATCAACTTTAGTAATCTACCACAAGTCGATGCGGTTAATGTTTCGTCGGACTTGATTTTAAATCACTCTTGGCTAATTCACTGGCTTCATCGCATCAACAAGCAAGTTTATGTTTGGGCAGAAATGGATGAATCACCTGAATTATGGCATTGGCTGATCAATAAAAATATTGATGGCGTTGTAACCAACTTTCCAAGTACCGGTTTTAAATATAAGCTGGCTAAGCAAGGCACTAAGAAATACGACATTCATCGTAACGGCATCTATTTTGGTAAAGAAAAAACAGCGACAATGATGAATCCATACGTCAGGGTTAAACAAAAAAAGTATGTTAAACCTGGTCAAAAATTGGAAGTAATGTACGGCGTCCGTGCCCACAATCAGCTCTATTATCAAATAGACAATCAGACCTTCATTTCCGCCGAGTTTGTTAACCTTGATTTAAAGCAACAGGATGTTGCTCCATACCAGGACAAGCAGATACTGGCCAAACCCCAACACAAAGTACCAATTTATCGCTTACCGGAAAATCAAGCAAAAACCAAAAAGGAAATGCCAATTAATACTTTGTATAAAATTCAGAACTTTAATGGAAGTCCAAAAAGCATGTGGCTATACACCTCTTTAGGTTGGGTTAAGGCTCGCGATATTCTTTTCTATGGCTTCTTTGACGGAACTAGTTGGCATAATTACAATAAGCTGCCTAGAATTAATCGTTACACTAATATCGCTCTACTGGAATATCTACCTTTACAAGCACCAAAGACTCTAAATCTTACTCAACAGATTAGAGCAACTTGGAAGTTAAATAATTAAAGGCAACAAAAAATCGATTCACTTCATAATGAATCGATTTTTTGTTTATTATTTATTTGCCGTACTTTGCTTTTTCAACAATTCATATGGCAATTCAATTTGCTTTTGGTCAATTTCTTCGTTGTTCATTAGCTTAGTTAGCAATCTCATTGCCACAGCACCAATATCATAAAGTGGTTGACGAATGGCTGTCAGTGCTGGTCTAACGACAGACGCAATTTGCGTTGCACTAGCAGTAACAATTTCCATTTCTTCAGGAATCTTTGTACCCGCATCAGTTGCAGCATTTAAAATGCCGACAGCGGTAATATCTCGGGTAACGATTACACTATCAATGCCATCCTGACGCAATTGGGAATATAGATTATAGCCATCAGAATGGTCTTTAATATTGCTATAAATGTGCCCTTCACCCAAGTTATGATCAACCATAAACTTCTTATATGCTGGAATGCGGTTTTCTGCATTTACGACTGTATCTGGATCATCTAATACAAGCGCTAAGTTCTTCTTACCATCGTTATAAAGTAAGTTTAATGACTCTGTGTCAGCCTTCATGTAGTCAATTGCAACTGACGGAAACTCTTGGTGATTACTTTTAGTACCAGCTAAAACAACCGGTGTATCTGTACGCTTGAAAGCTTCGGCAGCTTCTTCTGGTAAATTATCTGACATGTAAATTATGCCGTCAACTTGCTTGTTCAATAGACCCTGAATTGCTTGATCTTCCTTCATTAAGCGGTTTTCAATACTAGTAATGATGATATTATACTTGTACAGTAATGCGATATCATCGATTCCCTTTGAAAGCTCAGCAAAGTAAAGGTTAGTTAAATCTGGAACGATTAGTCCAACCGTTGTTGTTCGTTTAGAGGCAAGCCCTTGCGCTACTGCATTTGGCTGGTAGTGCAGCCGGTTGATCACCTTTAATACACGTTCACGTGTATCTTTACGAACATTGGTATTGCCATTAACTACTCGTGAAACGGTCGCCATCGACACTTTAGCTTCGCGAGCAACGTCATAAATTGTAATATCTTGTTTACGCATCTCTAATCCCCTATCTTGAATACTCCTAACAAATTTATCATGATTTCCCAAAAAGTGCAAACGTTTACAGCTATTCTTTCATTTTTTCATTGCTATAACATGATATACTTTTCATAATTAATTACTTGATATGAAAGGAAAAGTTTATGAATTTAAACAAATTACAAGAATGGCTGCAAGCATCTGGCAATGATGTTGCTTATATTTCCAATCCAACCACAATCGCTTATTTTACTGGCTACGACATGGAACCACACGAGCGTATCTTTGCTCTTCTAGCATTTAAAGATAGCGATCCATTTGTTTTCGTTCCTGCCTTAAATGTTGAAGAAGCTAAAAATTCTGCTTGGGATGGTGATGTCTTCGGCTACCTTGATTCAGAAGACCCATGGGCAGTAATTGCAGATAAAATTAAAGGTAGGACTTCAGAATACCAAAAATGGGCACTAGAGAAAAATAATTTGTCTGTAGCACATTTCCAACTGATGCATGAACAATTCCCAGACGCAAATTTTGATGGTGATGTTTCAAACTTTATTGCTAAAATTCGACTATATAAAACACCAGAAGAAGTTAAACAATTACAAGCTGCCGGACGCGAAGCAGATTTTGCTTTTGAGATTGGTTTTAACGCAATTAAAACTGGTGTAACCGAGCGCTATATTGCTGGACAAATTGAATATCAATTAAAGGTGCAAAAAGGTGTTATGCAAGAAAGTTTTGAAACAATTGTTCAAACCGGGGCAAATGCAGCTAATCCACACTTAGGTCCAACAATGAATAAAGTTCAACCTAATGAACTCGTTTTATTTGATCTTGGAACTATGCATAACGGCTACGCATCAGACGCCAGTAGAACAGTTGCCTACGGTGAACCAAGTGCTAAAGCTAAAGAAATCTATGAAATTGATCGTGAAGCACAGCAAGCCGCAATTGATGCAGTTAAGCCTGGCATGACCGCTTCTGAGTTAGATGGAGTTGCACGTGACATCATTACAAAGGCTGGCTACGGCGAATACTTCATTCACCGTTTAGGTCACGGAATTGGTAAAGACGTTCATGAGTACCCTTCAATTGTTGGTGGCAATGACTTGGTAATCGAGGAAGGTATGTGCTTCTCGATTGAACCAGGAATTTATCTTCCAGGCGTTGCTGGTGTTAGAATCGAAGACTGTGGTGTTGTAACTAAAGACGGTTATGAACCATTTACTCATACCAGCAAGGAACTTAAATACATCCCACTTAGTGATTAAGATTTACAAGAACTAAAAATGCACTAACAGAATTTAACTTCCTGCTAGTGCATTTTTTATTAAGCAATTTTAATTATGGTCTTGCTAAAGGATCTTCTTTAGGAAAAGCATCTGGTCTCTCAGGTGCTTCAGCGTTGTGTAAATCACTTACTGAATCCTCAGCTTTATCAGCTAACATTGGATCATCGTCTGAAGAGTTATCAATCACGATATCATCAAAGTCTTTCAATTCAGAATCATCTTCAACATTTTTTGGGAATGAAGCTAATTGATTTTTCACGACTTCAGTACCATTGTCATATTTCTTCTTAAGGTCTTGAACAGTGTCATTGTCCTTAACTTTTTTCTTCAAATCATCGATTTGTTCATCACTAACTAATAATGAGCCAGCTAGAAAACCTGCTGCACCACCAATGATTGCACCTAAAACAAAGTTTGTAAATTTCTTCATTGTAAAAAACTCCTTTTTTCTATTCTTTACCCTTGCGACGTTTCCTACGCGCAAACATTGACGATAAAGCAGAAGATACGAACCCGTTACCACTATTTAAATGAAAGTTGCTAACCCGCTTTGCCATCTTACGTGAAGAGGCGTTCACATCTGAGACACTTTCACCTAAATCAGCAGCAGCCTTGACAACAGGATCCAAAGTCTCCATCTTAACATTGACATCTGCTAAAAGCACATTGGTCTTATCAAGCAAGTCACTTGTTTGATGGGCCAAAACATCAATATCTTTTGAGATTTGTTCAAGTGATTCGTTGGCAGCTTTGATTGTTTGATTCGCTTGCTTTGCTGCTTTTGCAGCGTGGATAAGTACAGGAATTGTGAAAAGTATCAAAACTAATAATGCCGCAGCGGCAATCAACCCTGCTACTTCACCATAAGATATATTCTCCATCTTCTACCTCCAATTCTATACCTTAAAAAAAGTCTAGCATGAAAATGCTTCAATCTCAATCTATATGTAATATTTTGCTATGATTAATATGCATATAAGAAAGGCGGGAAACCATGAAACCGACATTTCAACTAAATCAAAGAAATTTAAAATTTAATTGGGACCAAATTGGTACGCAAGTGTTGACTGTGGTTTGGCAGCTTGCCATCTCCACAATTATCTTCTTCTTAATTTCTCATTTTGGCAAAAAAATAATTAATCATTATTGGAAAAACAGCAAAAGACCCCAAAATAAGCGGTCTAAGACAGTTGCTGCCCTAATTAATAGTATTTTTTCCTACACTGTAATTTTCTTTTACCTCTTTGCAGTTTTATCAATTCTGGGTGTTCCAATCGGCACCTTGCTCGCAAGTGCTGGTATTTTCTCACTTGCATTAGGGATGGGCGCACAAGGCTTTGTTAGTGACCTCGTCAACGGCTTCTTTATTTTAAGCGAAGATCAATTTGACGTGGGTGACCTTGTTCAAATAAACAATCAAACAGGTGTAGTGATTCAACTGGGACTCAGAACTACTAGACTCAAAGGCACCGATGGTTCTATTATCTATATTCCTAATCGTAACATCTCAATTGTTCAGAATCTCGCACACGGTGGTATTGGCCTTGATATTGAACTGCAGTTAAAAGTTGATAATGACTTCAATTATGTTCGAGAATTGATCGATCAGGTTAACTCACAAAATGAGGGCAAAGAAAAAGCGCTTATTCAAAAACCATTAATTGTTGGGGTTACTTCTCAAACTGCTCAAACAGTGAAATATGTTGTTCATTTTCAAGTCAAGCCAGGCAATGAAAAAGCAGTGCAAGACCGCTATTTATCTGAGTATTTAAAAACTTTACAGGCACATGACATCAATTTAGCGCAATAAAAAAGGCTAATTACATTAAGTTCGTAACAAACGACATACTTTAGTGTAATTAACCTTTTTTTGTTTAAAACTGGGCTAGCCAGGTCGGAAATTCCTCAAGCAGCTTTTGGATTGCTCGACCACGATGTGATAGTCCATTTTTTTCAGCAACCGTCATTTGAGCAAAAGTCTTACCTTTTTCTGGCACATAAAAAAGTGGATCGTAACCAAAACCATCTTCACCTTCTGGTGCCACCAGAATTCGACCCGCGCACTGTCCAGAAACAACTAAGTCATGTTCAAATTCGCCCGGATAGGATGCCACAATTGTTGTATTAAATTTGGCCGTTCTCTTTTCTGATGGAACTCCACCGAGCTCAACTAACAATTTAGCATTATTTTTTTGATCATTGTGCTCTTCACCAGCAAAACGTGCTGAGCGCACCCCAGGTGCACCATCAAGTGCATCAACCATCAAACCAGAATCATCAGCAATCGTAATCATGTTACTAAATTCGGCCAAAGCATGTGCTTTTAGCTTCGCATTTTGCTCAAAAGTCGTTCCGTATTCTTCAACGACAGGTGGATGCTTTAAATCTGCATTAGTCTTGATTTGAACGTCAATCATAGCCTGTTTGAAGGCCTCTTGAAGCTCTCTTACTTTTCCTTGATTAGTTGTAGCAAATAAAATTTCTTTCATTTTTTGTCCCTTTTATACTTGAATTGCGTTGAAATTAGGATCAGCGAGAATTTTCGCACCCAATTTATTTACTTTTTTGACATCCCCAGTTGTAAAGTACTCATGCTTGCCCAAATTTGGCCGTTCACATGTTGCTCCTTTGGTCTGCAATAATTCTTCTGTATATCTGGCAATCTCATCAGCAGGATTGATTAATTGCACGTTTTTAGGTAAACACTGTGCAAATTGCTTTTGAATAATTGGATAATGGGTACAGCCCAAGATTAATGTATCAAAACTCTTCTTTTGTAATGGTTCTAGTGTTTCCTTTAAAACAGGTAAAATGTCCGCTGGTGTAGCATTATTTTCGATTAGCGGCACTAACTTAGGAGCAGCTAATTCTGTAGCTTCAATTGTAGGATCAAGCGCCGTAATTTCTTTTTTGTAAGCGTGCGAGGTCGCCGTCATTTGAGTTCCGACAACAGCAATATGCTTATTTTTAGTCGCACGTATTGCAGCGATGCTGCCAGATTTAATCACACCAATCAGCTTAGTGTTAGTTTCATTTTGGATAACATCTAATGCAACCTTAGTTGCCGTATTACAGGCAAAAATAATCAATTTAACATTTTTACTCAATAAAAATTCAACACTTTGTCTCGTTAATTCAGTGATTTCTTCTTTAGTTTTATCACCATATGGAATATGTGCATTATCACCAATAAAAACTGTTGCTTCATTTGGCATTTGCGCAATAATTTTTTTAACTACCGTTAAACCGCCAACACCAGAATCTAACAACCCGATTGGCCGATTATCCATAATATAAAATCCCCTTATTTTTTCTATTTCAATCAATTTTAAGGTAAAATATAAGAAAATAAAAGGGATGAATTCTTAATGCAAGACAATCAGCAACAAAGTGAACACGTATATTTTGTTAATCAGTTATATCGCGACTTTCTTTTACCAACTATTTTGGGTGAAACGAGCGAAGAAATTTTATATTGGGGCGGCAAAAGAATCGCTCGTAAATATGATTTAGCTTCCTTTGAAGATGTTAATAGTTTCTTTGAAACAACTGAATTTGGCACTTTAACTAAAATAAAGGAACGCAGAACAGAAATTGATTTTGAATTAGCAGGCCAAAGCGTTACCGACCGGCTTAATAGTGACAGCCAAGAGTTTTCGCTTGAAGCAGGAATCATTGCGGAGGCAGTTGAAAAAGAAACTGGCCGCACAACTGAATGCGAATTAGAAATTGATCACAAAAATAATTTAGTTCACATAGCAGCCAAATTTGATTAAATTAAAAAGCAGCTTAATTGAGTTTCTTGCCATCTTTGCTCTATGATTAAAGTGAGAATGGAGGAAAAAATTATGCTGAAAGAATTTAAGCAATTTATTGAACGTGGCAATGTAATTGATTTAGCAGTCGGTGTTATCATCGGCGGTGCATTCACCAATATTGTAAATTCATTAGTATCCAACCTAATCAACCCACTTATCGGTCTATTTATCGGTCGAATCGACTTATCCAACTTAGTTTTGAAAGTTGGCGGTGCAACATTTAAATATGGTGCATTTATCAATACGGTGATTAATTTCTTAATTATCGCCTTTATTGTTTTCCTGCTTGTCAAAGCAGTCAACAAAGTAACTAGACCTAAACCTGCTGAGCAAAAACCAGCTCAACCTACTTCAGAAGATTACCTAAAACAAATTCGTGATCTTTTACAAGCTAGAAACAACTAATAGTGATCTGTTCGTCACTTCCAAAGTTAGAGCAATCAAAAAACCTTCTGCTAATTGCAGAAGGTTTTTCCTATACTTTTAATCTGTGTATTGATTCAAAATTTGATCAAGCTTTGCCTTAGGTGTGTAACCTGTCAAGCGATCAACTATTTCACCATTCTTTTTGATGATTAAAGTTGGAATTGCCATTACACCTAAAGAACTTGGT
This sequence comes from Lactobacillus sp. M0390, assembly GCF_016102085.1. Lineage (NCBI taxonomy): Bacteria > Bacillati > Bacillota > Bacilli > Lactobacillales > Lactobacillaceae > Lactobacillus > Lactobacillus sp. M0390. Next base: position 13,830 of record NZ_JACFPH010000005.1, read on the forward strand.
GTGTCTTTATTTTCATCAACATCCATCTTGGTGAATTTAACATCTTGACGCTCTTCAGCTAATTCATCAATAACTGGTGATTGCATTTTGCAAGGACCACACCATGTTGCCCAAAAGTCAGTTAGGACAACGCCATCTTTAGTTTCTTCTTCAAAGTTTTGATCTGTAAGTTCATCAACCATGAGTAAAACCTCCCTAAATAGTTGTAGCTTTTCATAAGTAATTTAATTATAGCATGTAACTTACTTTTTACAAGTTAAACGTGCTACTTCAAGTGAACAATCGTCGCTCCGTTGCCACCTTCGATTGCAGGAGCGTAATTAAAGCTTTTGACGTGTCTACTTGCCTTTAAGTATTGCCAAACGCCCTTTCTAATGGCACCTGTTCCGATACCATGAATAATCGTCACTACATCAAGCCCAGCCAGTAAAACTGAATCAATATAACGATCAAGATTGGTCATTGCTTCATCATAGCGCTGTCCACGCAAGTCTAATTCACTACGTGCATTACTGCGACGATTAGCACCAGTAGCACGGACTAGCTTAGTTGAATGCTTCTTTGCTTCATTATCCACACCAACCTTTTCAATGTCACGGTCACTGACTTTAACCTTAATAATGCCCATTTGTACTTCATACTCATGCTCTGACATCTTTTTAGTTATTGTACCAGTCTGGCCATATGACAACACCTTAACCTTATCGCCAACATTGACATGGTGACGGCGTTTTTCTTTTTGTAAAACACGATTATGCGCCAGATTTTCATTCTGCTTTTCAAGCTGGTTAAATTCACTTTTAGCCTCAATCAGCTCATTCTGTTTTACATTGCCTTGCTGATTTTCAAGCTGTTCGATAATCTTTTCGGCTTTTTTACGGCTCTTTGCGACAACTTCATTAGCACGTTCCTGAGCAAATTCGAGTTGCTTTTGGACACGTTGATTGTACCAGTCAAGTGCTTGCTGCAGTTTAAGCTCAAGCTTTTTGCTACGATCAAGACTTGTCACTAAATGATTGCGAGCATCTGTTGCTGCCTTAGTCTGCTTAGTCAATTCTTCAATCATTTGATTAATGTCGGCATTATCATCTGACATGAGGCTTTCGGCGCTTTTGACCACGTCTTCGCGCATCCCTAGTCTTCGCGCAATTGCAAAGGCATTACTGTGGCCAGGAATCCCTATTTGTAGCCGATAAGTCGGCGATAAGGTCTTCAAATCAAATTCCATTGAAGCATTAGTAACTTTTGGTCGGTTATAGCCATACAGTTTCAGCTCCGGATAGTGTGTGGTTACAATAATTTTAGCCTGCTTTTTGCGCAAAAAGTCTAAAATGCTAATTGCTAAACTGGCTCCTTCCTCTGGATCAGTTCCCGCACCAATTTCATCAATTAAAACCAAAGTTTGATCATCGACATTTTTCATAATATCAATGATGCCATTAATGTGGGATGAAAAGGTACTGAGCGATTGCTCAATTGACTGTTCATCACCAATATCAGCACAAATATCACGGAAAACTCCTGCTTTACTGCCTTCAGCTGCTGGAATAAATAGTCCTGCTTGTGCCATTAACTGCAACAAACCAACAGTTTTCAAAGTGATTGTCTTACCACCTGTGTTCGGTCCCGTTATTAAAATTGTGTCAAATTCTTCGCCCAAACGGATATCATTAGCCACAACTTTTTCAGGATCAATTAACGGGTGTCTCGCTTTAATAAATGAAAGTGAGTGGTCCTGCGTTAATTTAGGCTCGGTCGCTTTCATTTCATGAGCAAGCCTTGCCTTAGCCTGAATGAAGTCTAACTGAACAATTGCAGAAAAAATAGTATCAATTTGATCAACCTCTTCGCGTGCCAAATCAGAAAGATTACGTAAAATGCGTTCAATTTCACGTCTTTCTTCCGCAAGCAAGTTTTGCTGTTGATTATTTAGGTTCAGGACACTGCTAGGCTCAATAAACAGTGTTTGTCCACTAGCACTTTGATCATGAACTACACCGCCAAACTTATTTCGGTATTCTTGCTTAACTGGAATAACGTAGCGCTCATCTCTGATTGTCACAATTTGTTCAGACAAATACTTGCTACTGCTCCCCTTAGTGTAAGCATCCATTCGATTCTTGATTTCACGGTCATTATTTTTTAGTTCATGACGTAGCTGTGCCAACTTAGTGGAGGCACTATCAAGAATTTCACCGTCATAATCAAGCGCCTTTTTTAACTGATTGAATAAGGTATCTGGTACATCTAACTCTGCTAAAATAGTTTCAATGGCCGATAAATCAAGTTCTTCTTCATCTACATCAGCCACAAAGTTATTAATGTCATTAGCCAGAGTTAGTACTAGTAGCAAGTTACCCAATTCATGGGCATTCAAATTAGCCTTAATTCGCAAGCGTTTCGTACTTGGCGTAACATCCATGAAGTCAGTTAACGGCATCTGCCCTTTTATACGCAACAAATTTGCACCGGTTAGTGTTTGACCTAATTCTCTTTCAACTTGAGTAAAATCAGCACTTGGCAAAAGCTTAGCTGCCATTTTTTTAGCCGGAGCCGTAATCGCCATTTTTTGCAATTTTTCAGTGATTTTTGCAAATTCTAGTGTTTCTAATATTTTATTATTCATCTGTTTAAAATCTCTATTAATAAAAAAAGGCTGGCTTCGCCAGTCTTTTTCATTTATTCACCGCTTAAACGGTCATCGTCCAAGAATGTATTGAGTACACCCTGAACCATATCCCATTCATCGTCTGCCTCAATTTCATGCAAATCGTTGCTGGTTACATCTCCATCAGCGTCAGCATCAAAACTGAATGCAAGGACTTCGATTTCCTCATCTTCATCCGTCGAAGCTGGATAAAGTAAAATGTAAGACTTGTCATAATCGTCTGAATGAAAAGTGAATAAAACTTCGTATAACTCCTCATTACCATTTTCATCAACTAAAGTTAATTGGCGATCATCGCCTTGTATTTCTTGTGTCATATTAATCCTTTCGATTTAGGTCTAAATAATTTTGCAGAATTAAAACCGCGGCCATTTGGTCAATAACTTCTTTACGTTTATGGCGATCATGAATTTCAGCTTCATCAACCAGCACACGCTGGGATTCAACTGTGGTCAAGCGTTCATCTGAATAATAAACCGGCAAGCCAAACTTTTCTTGCAATCTTTGACCGTATGCCTTACTTCTTTTAACAGAAGCACCAGATGAACCGTCCATATTCTTAGGTAATCCTAGCACAAAACCGGACGGATTATATTCACGAACGATTTGCTTCAAAGGACGCATCCCAAAATTAAATCGATCTTCATCAATCGGAATGGTTGTAACTTTTTGGGCGGTTATTCCCAATTCATCACTAACTGCCACTCCGACTGTCTTTGAACCGACATCCAAACCAAGCAAGCGCATTATTTATTTTTACCAAGATAACTTTTTACAAGCTCTTCAATTATTTCATCACGTTCATGTTTTAAAATCAAATTACGTGCGTCATTATGCCGTGGAATATATGCCGGATCGCCAGACAGTAAGTAACCGACAATCTGGTTAACCGGATTGTATCCTTTTTCTTCAAGGGCATTATATACCTCTTGGAGAGTGTCATAGACATTCTTGCCTTTATTTTCATTAAAGTCAAAATGCATTGTCTTATCTAGCGAACTCATAATCATTCCTCCTAGCATAATTTTACTTGAAAAACACGTTAAACTCAAACACTTAATTTTCTGTGACGATTGAAATCACTTGTTTGATAGCATCTTCAAGACCTTCAGGTTTTTTACCACCTGCTTGAGCCATGTTTGGACGACCACCACCGCCGCCACCAAAGGTTGGGGCAACCTGTTTAATTAGGTCACCTGCTTTGAGACCTGCATCTAGCGCCTTGTCATTTAGACTAATAATCATGTTGGCCTTGCCATCTTTACCTGCAGCTAAAACTAGAACGTCTGATTTGTCCTCACTCTTCCAAGTATCAGCCAGCTCACGTAAGTCAGTCATACCGTTAACGTCAACTTTTTGCGCAATAATTGATAAATCACCCGCTTGTTCAACGTTATTAAAAATTGAACCAGCTTTAACTTGGTTAATTTGTGAATTCAAGTCTTCAACTTGTTTTTGACTATCGTGCAGCTCTTGTTCTAGACTACCAACTTTATCAAGAATATCTTCAGGCTTAGTTGATTTTACTTCTGCTTGAATTTCGTCCAATAATTCGGAACGGTTTGATAGGTATTCATATGCCTTTTTGGACATCACTGCTTCAATTCTTCTCATTCCCGCACCAATTGCTGACTCGGAAATAATCTTGAAGACACCAATTTGATTGGTATTAGCACAGTGGGTACCACCACAGAATTCAATTGAGAAGTCTTCCATTTGAACAACGCGGACCTTGTCACCATATTTACCATCAAATAAGGCTAAAGCTCCCATGTCTTTTCCTTTTTCTGGATCAGTAATGGTTGTTTTAACTTCAATTGCTTCCCAGATCTTTTGGTTAACTAAGTTTTCAACCGATTTAATTTCTTTCGCGGTCATTGGCTCAATAGCAGTAAAGTCAAAGCGTAAGAAATCAGGTTCTACCAAACTTCCTGCTTGATGAGTATGCTCACCTAACACACTTCTTAAAGCAGCGTGCAATAAGTGCGTAGCTGTATGTGAATGACGTAACCCTTCACGACGAACACGGTCAATCTTTAAGGTGTATTCTTCACCCTTTTCTAGTGGCAAAACAACATCAACAAAGTGCATGTTTTGATCATTTGGTGCGTGTTGTACGTCAGTTACTTGAGCAACTAATTCACCTTCACGGTTGTAAATATTACCATGGTCGGCTACCTGACCGCCTCGTTCAGCGTAAAATGGAGTCTTATCAAAGATTAAGACTGCATGATCACCGTCAGCGCGATCAACTAGTTGGTCATCAACAAGAATATCAATCAATTTTGCATTGTCTTCGTATACGCCGTACTCAAATTCTGATTTATCTTTTAGGTTCATTAAAGTTTCATCTTGCGCACCCATTGATTGCAAATCACCACGTGCTTTACGTGCCCGTTCTTTTTGAGCTTTCATTTCAGCGTCAAAGCCCTTTTTATCAACTTCTAATCCTGCATCCTGTGCAGTTTCAAAAGTTAATTCGTAAGGGAAACCGTAAGTATCGAATAACTTAAATGCATCTTTTCCTGAAATTGTTTTATCGTCAGACTTCTTAGCCTTTTCAATTAAGTCATCAAGTAGAGTTAAACCAGAATCAAGAGTTAATTGGAATCTTTCTTCTTCGTTCTTAATTACTTTAGCAATAAAGTCCTTCTGATCAGTAACTTCTGGATAATGGCTCTCCATAATCTTACCAACAACAGGTACCAGCTTATAAAGAAATGAACCTTTAATACCTAAGCGTTGACCATTTAAATCGGCACGACGAATTAACCGGCGTAGAACGTAGCCACGTCCAGTATTTGATGGTAATGCCCCATCAGCAATAGCAAAACTGACTGTTCGAACGTGATCGGCAATTATCTTGAAAGCAGTAGTGTCTGCTGCGTTTTCGCCATATTTCTTATTTGCAGTCATCTTTTCTGTTTCATGGATGATTGGCAAGAATAAATCAGTTTCAAAGTTAGTTGGAGCGTCTTGTAAAATTGACAGTACACGCTCTAGTCCCATTCCCGTATCAATGTTTTTATGCGGTTGATCAACATATTCACCATTTGCCAAGTGGTTGTATTGGGAGAACACAATGTTCCAAATTTCTAGATAACGCGCATTTTCACCACCAGGGAAGTTCTCTGGATCGTGTTCTTCCACATCATTATTTTCTTGACCACGATCATAGAAGATTTCGGAGTCAGGACCACAAGGACCTTCACCAATGTCCCAGAAGTTTTCTTCTAATTTAACAATATGATCTTCAGGCATGCCAACTTCAAGCCAAATTTTATGTGCTTCAGTATCTTTAGGATAAACCGTGCAGTAAAGCTTTTCTTTATCCAAATCAAGCCATTCTGGACTAGTCAAAAATTCCCAAGCCCAAGAAATAGCCTCTTTTTTAAAGTAATCACCAACTGAAAAGTTACCAAGCATTTCAAAGAAGGTTTGGTGACGTGCTGTTTTACCTACGTTTTCAATATCATTAGTTCTAATTGATTTTTGTGAACTAGTGATTCGATGATTTTTAGGTACAACAGAGCCATCAAAGTATTTCTTCATTGTTGCAACACCAGAGTTAATCCAAAGTAGTGTTGGATCATCTTGCGGAATTAGTGATTGACTTGGCATCACCATATGACCATGTTGTTCGAAGAAATCCAAAAACATTTGTCTAAATTCCGAACTTGTTAGTTTCTTCATCAATATCTCTCCCTTTTTTATCCAAAAATAAAAACACCGTTGCCAAATTCAAGGACGCTTTAAAACGCGGTACCACCTCAATTGCAACAGTGTTTGTTACCTCTTAATTATTTTTATTCGTTAAATCTATAAGGAGCATTTTTTAAATAACAGTAAGCCCTTCTCACCAATTAGCTCTCTCTTTGAACTGTTAATTTAAAAAACATATCTTAAGTTAACAGTAATTGTACTACTTGCACAATCTTTGTCAATGCATAATAGGAAGATCTAGAAGCTCATTCACATACTGAGTTTGCAAATTAATTTTGTTATTTTTAGGCCGCTTTTTATTTGTGCTTATAAAAATCATCAAATACCGAAACCGGCATACGGCGCTTATGCTCACTCTTTCGCCAGAGTGCCTCAATTTTTTCAGCGGCCTCGTCTGACACTTCTCGTCCTTCAAGGTAATCATCAACTTCTTGATACGTTACTCCCAAAGCTGTCTCATCAGGAAGATCTGGTTGGTCTTCTTCCAAATCAGCTGTAGGAGTCTTTAAGTATAAATGTTCCGGACAATCAAGTTCTTTGAGCATTTGTTTACCTTGACGCTTGTCCAAACGGAAAAGAGGCGTAAGATCGGCCGCACCGTCGCCATATTTTGTGTAAAAACCACTAAAGTTTTCAGCTGCGTGATCAGTTCCGACAACAGCACCGTTATTAGCACCAGCTATGCCATACTGCACAACCATCCGCTCACGCGCTTTAATATTGCCCTTATTAAAATCAGTTATTTCTTGTCCAGCTTCATTTAAACTAGCAACCATTGCATCAACAGCAGGCTTAATATTAACAATCAAGTCCTGATCTGGTTTTTGGAAAGCAACCGCGTCAGCTGCGTCTTGGGCATCGGCTTGAATACCGTATGGCAAGCGCACCGCAATAAATTGATATGACTTATCGCCAGTTTCTTCTCTCATTTCGGCAATTGCCATCTGACATAATTTACCAGTTAAGGTTGAATCTTGTCCGCCTGAAATTCCTAAAACATAAGATTTTAAAAATGGATTGGCTTTTAAATAATCCTTGAGAAAGTCAACGGATCGTCTAATTTCTTTTTTTGGATCAATTTCTGGTAAAACATGTTCATAGGCAATTATTTCTTTTTGCAATGGTCTCATTTACCTAGTTCTCCTTCATTAATATGGTTACGAATATCTTGAATTAAGTTCATTTTACTATCATATAGATCTTGTGAGAGGTCAACTGGGTATTCCTGTGGATTTAGGCTACGTTTATATTCATCCCACAAGCCGTCTAAATTAGCAGCGCAGAACTGTTTTATTTCAATCAATTTAGGTTGCTTGTATACTAACTTGCCGTCTTTAAAAATATCTTTAAGCAGTGGCTCAGCAGTATAGTCAGTTACGACTTTATTAATGTAGTTATATTGCGGGTGGAACATGTAAAGTGAATCAAATTTTCTTGGATCAACTCCAGCACGTGCAACCCAATCACCCTCATTTTTCTTAGCAGTATTAGCAGAAATACGCCAAACTTGCTTTTTACCAGGCGTAGAAACCTTAATCGCATTTGAAGATATTTTGAGCGTATCACGCATTTGGTGACTGTCGTCTTCAATTGATACTAGCTTGTAAACAGCACCAAGTGCAGGCTGATCATAAGCGGTAATGTACTTAGTACCGATTCCCCAAACGTCAATTTTGGCACCTTGCATTTTCAAACTAGTAATAGTTGTCTCGTCTAAATCGTTTGAAGCATAAATTTTTGCGTCCGTGTAGCCCGCATCATCTAGTTCATGACGAACCTGTTTTGAAATGTAGGCCATATCTCCAGAGTCAATTCGAACACCCTGGAAATTAATTTTGTCGCCCATTTCATTTGCTACTCGAATGGCATTAGGAACACCACTTCTGACCGTGTCATACGTATCAACTAGGAAAACACAGTCATGATGCGTTTCGGCGTAAGCCTTAAATGCTTCATATTCACTGCCAAAAGCTTCAACAAGTGAATGTGCGTGTGTCCCAGAAACAGGAATACCGAATAGTTTTCCCGCGCGAACATTACTAGTGGAATCAAAACCGCCAATATATGCAGCTCTAGTTCCCCAAATTGCAGCGTCTGTTTCTTGTGCACGACGCGTACCAAATTCCATTACGCCATCGCCTTGAACGGCCAATTTCACTCTTGCTGCTTTGGTAGCCAATAATGTTTGATAGTTGATAATATTTAAAATTGCCGTTTCAACCAATTGACATTGCGCAAGCGGTCCCTCTACTTGAAGAAGAGGCTCATTTGCAAAAACAATTTCACCTTCACTCATTGAGCGCACTGTCAATTTCATTTTCAAATTGCGCAGGTAGTCAATAAAGTCATCATCATATCCTACTTCATTTTTTAGATACTCGAGATTACTTTCTTTGAATTTCAGATTATTTAAATATAGTATTACGTGCTCTAAGCCCGCAAAAACTGAATAGCCATTGCCAAATGGTTCTTCACGATAATATACTTCAAAAACAGCATTACGTTCGGAAATACCCTTTTTAAAGTAGGTATACATCATATTGATTTCGTACAAATCAGTATGCAGGGTTAAAGAATCATCTTGGTCTAGTTCTTGGTAAAACATTGTGTCCTCTTAACTTGATTACAATAAATTTTTTGTTCTTAATTATAACCACTTATCCCAGTTTAAACAATTTAATGGACTGCTAGCAGTGTTTGATAAACTTTTTCAATACTTGCTAATTGTTGTGCCAGAGAAAAGTTAGCCGCAACATATTTCTTTTCACGCTCAGCCATTTGTCTAAGCTCAGCCGGTGGCATAGCGACAGCACTTTTCAAAGCGTTGGTAATTGAATCAACACTTCCGACTTCGGCAACAAAGCCGTGTTGTCCATCCGGAATCATCTTTTTAATATCGCCGACTGCTGTTGAAAGAAGTGGTAGCAAGTTGTCACTAGCCTCTAGCAAAACAAGCGGGAAACTTTCCGAATACGATGTTAAAACAGCCAGATCCATACGGCGATAAAGATGCTTCAATTGCTTATGTGTCATAAAGCCTTGAAAGTTTACCTGTGAGCCCAAATCCAATTTTTGTGTTAAGGTCCTCAAATTATCTAGCTGTGTACCATCACCAGCAAGATATAGATGAACATTTTGATTATCCAGCTTTTTTAAAGCCTTTAGCAGCAGTTCTTGACCCTTAACTTTTTCGGCTCGCGCAACATTAACAATATTAAAATGTGGGTGTTCATACTTAGCAGGGATGTCGCTATCTTCATGAAAAAAAGTTCCGTTATAAATGACATGAACTTTATTTCCATCAACATGAGCTTGTTCTGTGAGTAAATTAGCAAATTTCTGTGTTACCGCAAATACGCAATCTGCTGCCTTGATTGCCTTAACATTAGTTTTGGTAAAAGCTTTACCTGCTAGTCCTCTTCCCTCAAAATCTAAATATGGATCAGAGTGAACCGTTACGCACCATTTAGCAGTAATTCGGCGTTTAATTAGCGCCATAAAAAGATTGGCACGCGCACCATGAGTGTGCACAATTTGATAATTGCCTTCGTTGATAAAAGTAGCTAGGCGCCTGAGCGCGGTCAAATCGTAGCGACTATTTGAGCCTAGTACATGACAATTTAACTTTGCCTCCCTTGCAGCTTGGGCCACCGGCCCTTCTGCTAAACATAATAACGTAAAATCTTTACCTTGCAGCTTAGCTTCAGTTAATAAGTTAATAATGTGCGTTAACCCGCCACCAGATTCGAGGCCAGCATTAACATGCAAAACTTTCATGCTTATCTTCGGTCCTTTTTAGACTTATAAACTTCTACCATAAATTTAGGAATCTTTCCCATTCTTTTATAGCGTGATGGCTCTTTTAGCAAACGGTAAAACCATTCCAAGTGTGCTTTTTGCCAGACTTGAGGTGCCCGTTTAACCATTCCAGAAAAGACATCAAAACTGCCACCTACGCCCATCATCAAAGCAGGTAATAGGTTTTTACGCAAAATATCAAGCAGTTGTTCTTGTCGAGGTGATCCTAGGGCTGCAAAAACCAAATCTGGTTCAGCACGCTCAATTTGGTATGCAACTACTTCTAAATCATCTTTAAAGTAGCCGTCTTCTGCACCAACCAGCTGGATATCAGAATATTCACGCGCAATTTTAGTTTGAATTGCGTGTATTACCTTAGGTTTAGCCCCAATTAAGTAAACCCTTAGGCTACGTTCGTTAGCCAATTTCATTAGCCAAGAAAATAAATCATAGCCTGTTACTCGTTCTTTTAATGGTGTTCCCAGTATTTTAGCGGCTTTAACCACGCCAATTCCATCAGGAGTGACATAATCCGCATCATAATTCAAAATCTTCATAAATTCGGGATTTTCGTTCGCTGACATGACAATTTCTGGATTTGCAGTTACTACAAAGGTAGATTGGTGAGTATTAATCCGACCGATAAGTTCATTCTGAAATTGCTTGAAACTCTTATTATCAAAGTCAACGCCTAAAACGCTTACTTTACTCATGTTAGTTTCCTCCTGCGATTAATTTACCTTATTTTAGCAGACAATTTGGTATTTCGGACTATGTTTTACCTTTTCTATAAATATGATAATATTTAGTTGTCGAAGTAAGAGGAGCAACACTACAAATGAAAAAAGTTATCACTTATGGCACTTTTGATTTATTGCACTACGGCCATGTTCGCTTACTAAAGCGCGCTCGTGAGCTCGGTGACTACCTGATCGTCGGTCTTTCGACTGATGAATTCAATGAGCTGCAAAAACATAAAGAATCATACAACAATTACGCCGAACGAAAGTTTATTTTAGAAGCTATTCGTTACGTTGACGAAGTTATTCCAGAACAAGACTGGAACCAAAAAATCACTGACATTCAAAAGTATGATATTGACACTTTTGTAATGGGTAATGACTGGGAAGGTAAATTTGATTTTCTTAAATCATATTGTGACGTCGTTTATTTACCTCGTACTCCTGGAATCTCTTCTACTAAAATCAAACAAGATTTAAAATAAAAAACTCTGAACTAAGCTAATGACATGCCCCCAAAATTTAGACGGCATATCATAATTAAAGCAGTTCAGAGTTTTTATTTAGAAAAAGTAAATTCGAAACGATCAGCTACATAGCTGGCCCTAGTATATTCAAAAGGTAATCCAGTGGAGAGCTCAGTCACTTGAAGACGTGTAATCAGCGCCTCGCCTTTTTTGGCATCAAGTAAACGAGCAGAGTTTTCATTAGCAATCGCAGCAGAAATATGTTCTGTTACTCGACCTATTTTATAACCATTTTTTTCTAAAGTTTGGTACAGGTGTGATGAAATATCTGCCTTAGACATTTTAGCAATCAGGCTCTGTGGTATAGTTACAACCTCATAACAAATAGGCACATCATCGGCATAGCGAATACGCTCCATTCGCAAGACCTCTTGGTTAGGAGCCAAGTCAAGACGTTCAGTTTCTGACAATGAAGGCTTACCGATTCGATACGAAATCAGCTTACTTGACGGTGTTTGCCCGTTAGCATGAGTTATATCAGTAAACGACATGATACCAGACATTTTTTCTTGAACTTTTTGGTTAGCTACGTAAGTGCCACTACCAATGCGCTGTTCAAGGATTCCTTCATCCTCAAGCGTCTTGATTGCTTGACGTAAAGTCATCCGCGAAACACCAAATTTTTGCGCCAATTGTCGTTCGGCTGGGATTCTGCTGCCGACTTTGTATACGTGATTCTCAATTTCACGTTTTATTTGATTATGAATTTTGATGTACATTGGTTCTTCCAATTATCACACCTCCATGTATGACCATATTATATTCCAAATTGGTCTATTTTAGCCAAGCTAAATCAAATTAATTTTTTGGCGCTATTTTTTCTTGTTGGTCCACTTCATACCCAAAAGTTGCACACTAGCTCCTTGACTGCATTCAACAGCAATCGAGTCATCACTACTGGCAATCACACTAGCATGCATCTTGGCTGCATCTTTCACTGCCAAGTCGGCCCCATTAGAATTAAAAATCAGGTCATGACCTTCTAAAAATGCTTGGTCACCAAGCGCTAAAAAGTATTGGTATTCAGCACCGCCATTAAAAGTCACTCTGCGTGCCGAACACTTTGCCTTATCTTGAAAATCAGCATGATTAACTACAATAGAATTAATCATTGTTATTTCTGCATCATTAACTGCGATCATTCGGTTAAGTTGGCTGTTTTGAATAATCACGTGCGGTGTTTTATCGAGATAGATTCCACCATTAAAATCCGAACCAATGATGTTAGCCCACGTTTTATCAGTAATATACATCGAGGTATCATCATCGGATACGACTTTACTATTCAACATATTCAGCCAAACTTCACCCTGAAGCAGCATTGAATTTGTAACGGAATTATTTAAATCAATTTCCGCATTAGTTTTTGTAAAAGTATCAATACTACCATGAATACGAGAATTATTAATAATAGCCGTACCGTGACCCTCAAGTGCCAAAGTACCAAATTCTTCCGAAACATGTTCAATTGAAGAATCATTCATTTCTAAGCGAAAATCGGCGTTTGCAAAAATAGATAGTGAACCATTTAAAATCATGGTTGAATACAGTTCTAAGGTCACTTTACCGTTAGCGGCAATGGCTGCCGTATCGTTACCGTAACCCTTAATTATGCAATTGCGTAATGTTAAATAAGTGTTTGCTTCAGCGGGCACAAATAAGCTGTTTGAATCTGTATTAGTATTGATGCATAAATTCTCTAAGTTAACAAACTGACTATCAGCCGCAATGTTAACATAGCCAAGAATTGTCGTATCTTCTGGCAAACTACCAGTACCCTTAACTGTAATGTCTGAAAACAGGGTATCCTGTGGTAATTCATAAAAGCCCGGTTCTAGAAGTAATACATCATCTGCACGTAAATCTTTTAAAGCTTCGTGCCAGCCGATTTCACTACCTCCAGCCCCAACTTTAACTAGTCTCGACATAAAATTCCCTTCTTAGTTAAAAAGCAAACTAGCTACTACTATTTTTCAGCGCCAAGTCATTATTCTCGCATGAAAATTGTATTTTAAACAGTCAACAAAAGAAAGTAAAAAGGCAACTATCAACAGCTGCCTTTAGTTTGTAATCTTAATTGGGTTAGCTGGATTCGAACCAGCGCATACTAGTACCAAAAACTAGTGCCTTACCACTTGGCTATAACCCACTGATAATGGAGGAGGGTGGATTCGAACCGCCGAACTCAGAGAGAGCGGTTTTACAGACCGCCGCGTTTAGCCACTTCGCTACTCCTCCGTTACGCACGTTAATTATCTTATCTAAAAACATGCGTAATTGCAAGCAAAAATTATGCTATTTTACTTCTTATATTCTTCAACGTATTTTGCAATTCGTTTTAGGCCTTCCTCAATCTCTGCCATAGCAACTGCATATGAGAAACGGATATAGCCTTCACCACCTTTTGCAAAGCATGAACCACTTGTAACAGCGACATGAGCTTTATCAACCAAGTCATAAATAAATTTGTTATCGTCTTGCTCTAGTCCTTCCGGAATTTTAGCAAAGATGTAGAAGGCACCTTCAGGTTTTGCACATTCAAAGCCAATTTCAGTTAAACCTTTGTATAAAACGTCACGCCGTTTTTGGAATTCTTCTTTCATTGGCTTGGAATCATCCATCCCATTTTTAAATGCTTCTTCAGCCGCATCCTGCATTGGTGTTGGTTCTGTTGTTACGATTGTTTGGTGCACCTTAGCGATTTGTTCCAAAACGTCCTTTGGAGCACAAACAATTCCAATCCGGTATCCGGTCATTGCCCATGCCTTCGAGACACCATTCATTACAATGACTTGGTCATGCAATGATTTCTCCATTGAAGCGTGCGGACCGTCATAGCAAAGTTCACTGTAAATTTCATCACACAAGGCAAAGATTGGTTTATCACGAATCACATCAGCTAATGCATCAAGCTCTTCTTGTGCATAAGTTACCCCTGTTGGATTAGTAGGATAGTTCATTACCAGCATCCGAACACGGTCACCATACTGATCAAGCACAGCCTGCAATTTTTCTGGTGTTAACTTGAAGCCATCGTCCGAAGTATCAACTTTAACAATTTCTACTCCTTCATTAATGATATTAGCATCAGACATATAAAGTGGGAAAACAGGAGTAGGCACAACCATCACGTCGCCTTGGTTAAGACACGCTAAAACTGTGTCAAAAATTGATTCAGAAACACCAGTAGTAACCAAAACTTCAGTTTCTGGATCATACTTTTGACCATATTTTTCAGCCAAAAAGTTAGCTGCAGCTTTGCGCAAACCAATTGTTCCATTTGATGGAGCGTAGTGTGAGTGATTATCAGTAACACTCTTGATAGCTGCTTGCTTGATGTGCTCTGGTGTGTCAAAATCAGGCTCACCTAAAGTGAACTTGATAACATCAGGAATCTTACTTGCGTAATCGGAAAACTTCAAAATTGGATTTGAAGGAAGATCTGCTAGACCTTTTTTAGTGTAATTAATTAAGTTAACCATATGTTTCACCCTAACTTCTGTTTTCTTGCTTTTTTTAAATTATACAGTTAACAAAATTATTTTTCTACCATATTTATTTAATTTGTTATTAATTTTTATAATAAAAAAGACAATTCATAATTAAATGAACTGCCTTTATTTGGGTTGGGTGTTCGTAAGAACAATTGGGTTAGCTGGATTCGAACCAGCGCATACTAGTACCAAAAACTAGTGCCTTACCACTTGGCTATAACCCATTCCTTTGAGCTTTTACTTGTTCGCTCAACATTTAATAGTATAGAAAAATGTTGTTCGTAAGTCAAGAGGGAAAATTATTTTTTTATATCCGTAATTACCTTATTAACTTAGCCAAAACTACAAGTTTAATTCATAAGCATTTCTAGCACCGTTTTCAGTTTGATCAATATAAATAATTCCACGTTCTTCAAAGCCGGTAGCTTTAATTAGACCTTGCATTCTCTTATTAACAGCATGTGTATCGATTCTAAAATTATGTATTCCAAGCATCATTCCACGAGAAATTAAGTTGGACATAAAAATTTTGCCTAGATGCTGTCCACGGAACTGAGTCGAAATCGCAATGCGGTGAATTGTCGCATATTGATCAACATCATTGTTCCATTCACCTTCAATTTGCTTATACGTCGGTTCAGGGGTCGTCATTAAAACAGCAATTCCTGCAATATCGTGATCAACCATTAAACAATATGCACGTTCTTTTTCAATATCATCAGATAATATTGCTTCATTAGGCTTTCCTTCTTGCCACTGAGGAGTACCATCGTTTTTCATTAATTGCTTTGCTTCGTCAATTATCTTCATTATTTCTGGTAAGTCGCTTTTTTGCGCTAATTTAATATAAGTTGGCATTTTCTAACCCTCACTTTATTCAAGATAATTAATTTTAGCATTTTTTATTATTTGCTAACAAAAAAGATAGTCAAATTTCGACTATCTTCTTTACAAATTCATTATGGCTTAAAGCCAGTATTATACGTATTATTTTTTACAATATAAGTTGGAACACTGATAAAGTGCATTGAGCAAATATCATTATTATGGGAAAGGCTAAAACCATAATAGTTATAATCACCATCATGTAGAGAGCCCTGAGTATTAAATAGGTCGCCTGCATGTTCCCATTCTTGATAGTTGCTGCGATCATTTCGACCCTCTTCACCACTACCTGTATAGCCAAAAATCATTTGTTTCAAACCAAAATAAACGCTTTTCTTTAATTCTGTCATTGACATTATTCTATTAGGATTATAAAAACCTGCCATGTCTTCGACATAATTATCATCAAGATTTAGTCCATTGGACTTACATGCTTTAACTATCCCAGTAACGTAATGACTATCCTTGATTGTTTTATTATTTTCAGTATATTGGATTGCTATGTCACGCGCTAGTTTTCGTGCACCAACGCTGTCTTGCCACAATTCAAGACCTAGTTGGCTTCTAGCCTGATTAATTAAGCGGAGTGAAAAAGTGGTTAAAGTATCAATTTGTTCTGGTGTTGGTTTAGCCAAGTCTACCATATTATGGTTATCTTCTTCATTTTCAGCTGCACTAATGCGACTAAAGCTATTAGTCTTCATCCCTTTAATGGAAGCATTAATAAAAGCTTGACTAGGATTGCCTTGATAGGCTTGTAACAGCTCTAGCTTGGTATATCCCGCTGGCATTTGTAGCTGTGCTTGAACATATTTTTCAGGACTCGGCTGTTTTATCACAGTTGCATCTTTAGCTAAAATCCAATGGGAATTACTACCAATCTTGTATGCTACACGCTTTTGTTTACCAATTTTCTTTTTCGAACTATATGGATAACGATACTTTGGACTTGCATAAAAATTAGAGTGCTTGCCTTTAATCGTGTATAAGCGCACTTTTTTATTGCTTCTAGTTTTAACATAGCCTTTAACAGTAGCTGCTGCCACCTGATTTGACTCAGTCAATCCAAGTACTGGGACAGTTACCCAAAAAATAAGGTTAATCGCGACAAGGGCAAGTTTACTTTTCTTCATTTATCTTCCTCAAGAGTATTCTTTACCTAACGGCTCTTTATGGTTTATTTTTAATTCTAAAACTAATTATACGTTATTACCACTTTATTTCCTTCATCAACTTTTTTGCGTTTTTTACAATTACCAATCAAAAAGCTTACCTTTTACTACACATGGAATTCATATCGATCAGAAATAACGTATTGTTGACCAGCATGAACCACCTGATGATTCTCGTCTTCAACACAAACCTGCAAAAGTAGTAAGGGGAACCCAATCGATTTTTTCAAAAGCTTTGCTTCACTCAAGCTTGCCAATGCAACACTGATAATCATGTCACGTGAATTCAATTTATCGATTTGATATTTTTCACGCAATATTTGATACAAAGACTTATGTAAATCTTCGTCCTTCAACTTTTTAAAACGAGGTAAGGGAAAATAATTACATTCAAGCATAATTGGTTCTTCATTGACCGAATGTACCCGTTCGATAAACAGTGCTCTACGACTTTCAAGAACATCCTTTAATTCAGTAGGTGTTTCTACTTCCTTGACTTTAACTACTTCGACACTAGCTTTAAAGCCCTCTTTTTCAGCTATTTCTGAAAAACTCTCTACGGCCGAAGAACTAACGATGCGTTTAACTTTCTGTGGCTGTCGGACAAAAGTTCCAACCCCTTGAATCTTTTCCACCAACCCATCATCAGCTAAGCCTTTAATTGCTTTTCTTAAAGTAACACGGCTAACATCAAATTGCTCACTTAAATCAAACTCATTTGGCAATTTACTATTAACTGGATATTCCCCACTAATAATTTTCTGTCTTATCTTCTCCATCACTTGAGAGTATAAAGAACCCGTTTCCTTCACTTAAAGTCACCACTACCTATATTAATATTCCACCTTGCCCATGTATCTTCTTATGTCTAATGAATGATCATGGACAACAGCCAATTTAGCTCTATATTCACATAGAACAGTATAAAACAAAATTGGACTAAAGTACTCTGAAACTTTATCGTCAATTAAATCCAAACCAAGTTCTTTAGCGTCAACAACTTCTACTTTTTGTGCATACTTTGCTAAAAATCGTTCGGCACGTTCATCTAATACACGCGTTCTACCTAAACTTTTTAATAAAATATAAGGAAGATTCTTATCAGTAACTTCGAAAGGGCCATGGAAATATTCACCAGAATGAATGGCAGAAGAGTTTAACCATTGCATTTCCATTAACGAACAGATAGAGAATCCATATGCATGTCCGAAAGACGGTCCACTTCCCAAAACATAAAACATTGTCTCATTTTGATAAACTTGTGCAAACTTCTTTGTTCTCGGTTGTACTTGTCTGATTGCTCTTGAAATCACAGTATCAATCTTTTTAAAACCATCGTCAAAATCTGCAGCACATTGATAGTCTTCAAAGTTTTGTAGCAGTTTTACTGTTGCATCTAGTGTAATTGCCATCGGGTTGTTGACGACTTCTTCCTCATTACCCCATTCATAAATAATTTTAGCATTCGAATATTTCAGTAAATTAGCATTTTTATTAAAAGTCAAACCAATTGTAAATGCACCTTTTTCTTGAGAAATTTTGGCTGCTTCTATCGTTTCAGCTGTATCACCACTGTGTGAGCAAATAAATACAATCGAATCTTTACCTAACTTTGCCGGTGGAACATTTACAAATTCACTTGCATTATACCAACCAGTAGTTATTGTTTTAGCTTCTGCTTCTAAAAAATACTTCGAAACATAAAAATCAACCAGCGAACCACCACATGCAGTAAAGTAAATACTGGTTATTTTTCCTTGATGATGATTTGCTGCCAGCTTAACAGCTTCATTTACCGTATTACTATCCATCTTAAAAATTCCTCTCATTTTATTAACTGTAGGATAAGTATTAAACCCTTAGAAAAGAAAAAAGGATTCTATTTTTAAAATAGGATCCTTTTCGATAATTATTGTTTTAATTAATAAGTAAGTTTCCACATGTAGCGACGCTTAGTTAATGGGTGCTTTCTTGCCTTAGCTAATTCTTCAGCAAAGACACGCATTACACCTGTATGAATCATTGGGTTAAAGTAATCAATGACATTTTCACTAGCAATTTCGTTTAAGCCGTAGTCTTTAGCGTCAATATTTGTGATTTGTGCATCAAATCTTTGTAAGAAGGTTAATGCTCTAGCATCTAAATGACGTGTCTTACCATCATTCATAAATAACAAGTATGGCGCATCTTTCTCTGTCAGTTCAAATGGACCGTGGAAGTATTCACCAGAGTGAACAGTTGGAGCCGCAATCCATTGCATTTCCATGAAGAGGAATGAAGCAGTTGAATATGCAACACCAAGTGAAGCACCACTACTCAATACATAAATTGTCTTCTCATCTTTGTATTTTTCACCAAATTCTTTAGCAGCTGGACCAACTGATTTAACTGCATTTTGAATCAAGTCTGGCATGCCATCAAAGGCAGCTAAGGCTTCATCGTAAAATTCATAGCCTTCAAATTCTTTAACAATTTCAATTGCTAAAGCCAAGCAATATGTCATCTTTTCAGTCTTAGCAGCATAGTTTTCTTGGAAACCGTGAACAACTTTGTATTCAGTTTCTTTAATGATTGGTGAATCTTCAGCCATTGACAAAGTTACAACATGGGCACCAAGTTCTCTAGCCTTCTTAGTTGCAGCAACTGATTCTGGTGTGCTACCACCTAAAGAAGCTGTGATAACGATAGTGTGATCACCTACTCCTTTTGGTGTGTCGTAATTAAATTCATTAGCAGTTTGAATTGATGACAATAACTTAGTACTCTCATGAGCAATGAAGTAATAGCCAGGATACAAATCTGCCATTGAGGCACCACAACCAACGAACATTACACGGTCAATTTCTGGTTGCTTTGACTTAATGTCTTCAACAATTGCTTTAACTTTTCCAAAATCCATAATAAATTTTTTCTCCTAAAATATATTCTCTAAAATTACTAATTACCAATAAATTAACTAAATATCCCCAATACACTAAGTAGGATACCGCCCACAATACAGATGACCATAATCCAAGCAGTATTTACTTTCTTTTTGATCAGGTAAAACATCCCAAATGTAAAGGCTAATGGAAGCATTTGCGGGAAGATTGAATCCAATGTAGTCTGTAAAACAAAACTCTTGCCAAACTTAATTGGGGTTGTAATTCCAATCATTGTCGCAATCATTGCCCCAATAACCATTAATCCAATCACATTCATTAATGACATGATTCGGTTGATTGTACCGTTGCTGATCAATTTCTGAATGTTCTTCTTACCTTGTAGGTAACCCCACTTACCACCCCAGTAAGTAACTATTGCTGAAGGGATAATGGAGATAATCATTGCCAAAATTGGGCCAAACAGGTTACCCTGTTGTGCCATATTGATTCCCAAACCAAAAGCAATAATTTTAATTGTTCCTTGGAAGAAAGAATCACCAATTCCTGATAACGGCCCCATTAATGAAGTCTTAACACTGTTAATTGATTCAGGATCAAAAGTATCTGGGTTAGCTGCATACTCTTCTTCCATCGCCGACGATAATCCCAAAACAAATGAGGTTAACTGTGGTGTACAGTTGAAGAAGGCCATGTGACGGTGGTATGCATCCTTTTTCTTCTGCAATTTTTCTGGAGTGTCAGGATTTTCACCATAAATCTCATCAATTGTTGGTGCCATGCCGTACATAAAACCCATGTTCATTTGACTTTCATAGTTCCATGAAGTCTGAATTGCCCATGCTCTCCAAAAGAATTGCGAGAACTTATGACGTAGTTGTTTATCTGTATGTTTTTGTTCAGCCATTTTTGTCTCCTATAATTCTTCTAAGTCATCTAAACTGTCACTGGATGATGGTTGAGAGTTATTATTGTCATTTCCAGACATAAACTTGTTTAGGATAACAACTAAAATAACTGCAAAAATTGCAACACTGATTACTGACATCTTGCCGTATGCAGCAATGAAGAAACCAAGAAATAGGTAAACTGCATTTTTCTTATCAATCATCGTTGACATTAATAGTGCAAATCCATATGCTGGCAAAATCTTACTTGCTAGGGTCAAACCATTTGTCAACCAAGCTGGAATCAATTTAACGAAGCTCGAAACTGCATTTGTTCCTAAGAAAATAGCCAAGAAAATTGGTACAAAGTAGAGCAGAGCATAAATAATTGGACCGTATACAATGTGGTAGCTACGAGCTTTCTTGAATTTACCAGCATCGATTGCTTTATTTGCTAACTGGTTAAAGGAAGAAAACAGCATTCTAACGACAATACCAATCATTTGACCTAATACGGCAACTGGTAAAGCAACTGTTAACGCTGCTTGAGCACTCGTGTTGGACAAAATAGCGAAAGCCGAAGCAACAACTGAGCCTAACACCATATCTGGTGGTGTAGCTGCACCTACAGCAACGATTCCCATTGAAACCAATTGCAAGGTTGCACCAACCATTAATCCTTTCGCTGGGTCACCTAAGGCTAGCCCTACTAAAGTACTAACGATCAGTGGCTGTTCAAAGTTTTCACGTCCTAATAATCTGGAGTCGAACATGGCAAATACACCAATTAGTCCGACAATTAACGCTTTCCAAAACATTTTTAATACCTTTCTTTCTAAATAAGATTATTTAGAAGTTCCTTATTAGACGAAGGGACCTGTTGCATTGAAATTTTGATACCCTGGTCGCACATTTTCTTAGTTAATTCAACTTCCTCAGGCAACAAGTAAATTGCATTGCTAAATCTTTTAGCTCCATCTTTTGAAGGAATCAAGCCATAGTTAATTTCTTCAACTGGACCATAAGCATCAATAAATTTACTCAGTTCTGTTACATTTTCAAAAAGCAACATAATGTTATCGTCGAGCGCTTTAATTCGATCAATTTTTTCAATTGCTGCGTCAACACTAAACACGTTCAATTTAATATCCTCAGGTTTAGCCAATTTCAATGACATTTTCTTAAAATCATCGTTTGCGGTTGCAGTATCAATGACAATAACTCGCTCAATATTGGCAAACTTTGTCCAAGAAAATACAACTTGACCGTGTAGTAATCTGTGATCAACTCTTATTACTTTAATCATAATAAATCTCCTTCATCATCTTCTTCAGTCATTAACTTATTAACAGACAAAACTCCTTTCTTTCCTTCATCAATCGCTTCTGAAACCTTTTCATCTGAAATTCCAGAATTGACTGTCGTAACTAATGTAATAATCAGAGGTAAATTCATTCCAGTTAGAATTGTTAAGTTCGGATGATCCTTCAGTAATTGTGTGGCCTCATTATTAACTGATCCCCCTAAAACATCCGTTACGACAATCACATCATCGTTCTTGCTTGAAGCAAGTGACTTTTTAAGATCATTGATAAAACTGTCATCACTGGTCCCATTTTCATAAGCTTCATATGCTTCAAGGTTTTCTTGTTGACCGGCAATCATTTCAACTGTGTCTTTCATACCTTTTGCCAATTTTCCATGGCTAACTAAAATTATTTTCACTTTCTTTCACCCCTAATCATGGACAATGTTATACAGCTCCCCATAAATATAAGATGTATTAACACGTACACATGTATAATATTATATCGCCCAATTTCTGTAAAGGCTTTATTTGAAAATAATTAAATTATTTTTGTATTATTTTCAGTTTAAAGCGTTATCATTTGTTTTATATGATAATTTTAATTTTGAGTTATTATCTTTGTGCACATAGTTTTAGTAAGATTTAGTGTCAACCAGTATTTTGAACAAGTTAATTATTTGTATTCTTCTTTCCACATATATCTGCGTGTCTCATAGCTTTCATGAGTTGTATACGATAATTCACGCATATATACGTTATTAAGAATTGACGAGAAAATTGAGTGGTTAAAATACGGTGATACTTCTGGCTTAAGATCATCTAAACCTATTTCTTTGCCGTCCAAAACATATAGCTTCTTCCCACCGAATCTTTGCTCAAACCTCAGAGCTCTTTCATCTTCAGGTCTGGTTTTTCCAGTAGCCAATAATTGAAAAATCGATCTATTTTTGTCGGTAACTTCAAACGGACCGTTAAAGTACTCATAGCTGTGTACAGTTGGTGAATCTAATTGCAGCATCTCTTCTAAATTACAAATTGAGAAAACATAAGCCGCACCAAGTGCTGGTCCACTCGCAATTACATATATTGTTTTCTGATTTTTATTTAGTTCGGCCCATTCTTTAGCCAGTGGCGTAGTATATTCAACGGCCTTACGATAAATTGGATCAAGCAAATCAAATGAATTCATTGCCAGATCATAGTTTTCATAGCCTTCTACTTCATTAAGCACGTTCATTGCTATGCAAAGACCAATACTACCGTTTACTCGGTCTAGTCTACTTTCATCCAGAGCCAAACTCTCATATTTAATTTTGAAATCTGTTACTTCTACAAGTTCTGATTCATCAACATACAGAGCAATTGTTGTCGCGCCGGAATCTCGTGCAACTTTCGCGGCTTCAATTGTTTCAATTGTTCCTCTCATAGAGCAAAGTACTACCAGAGTATTTTTATCAATATTCTTTGGAGCAGCATAAATGAATTCTCCGCTCGTGCACATTGTTGAATACAATTGACTGGATTCTTGTTGCATGAAATAGTGTGCACCATAAAAACCACCAAATGAGCCACCTGCTCCAATCCAGACTACTTGTTTCACCCCACCTTGCTTTTCTAGTCTGTCAACTGCTCGCTTGACTATTTGCGAAACTTCTTCTTGTACTTTCATGTATTTTCTCCTTTAAAAAATGATACATGTATCTAACTTACTTCATAATAAAGCGCTTTATTTAAAAAGTAAAGCTAATATTTTGATACAGGTATCAAAAAATGAAGGCATAAAGTTGGAAAGATGTTTATTTTAAAGGGTTTTTGCTATAATTAGAGAAAGTTAAATTTAAGGACAGGTATTTATGTTAAAAAAAGCAGAGCATTTACCACTTTATGTTAGTTTGGCAAATATTATTAAAGAACGTATCAATAACCAGCAATATCAAGTTGGTAGTAGCATCCCTTCAGAAGCAGAACTACGTGAAGAATTTGCAGTTAGCCGTACTACAGTCCGTAAAGCGTTAAAATTGCTCACAGATCAAAACATTTTGATTAAATTACCTGGAAAAGGTACATACGTTTCTGACAACAGAAACGAGGTCAAAACAAAAAAGCATCAATTTTCTAGTCTAACTGATAGTGTTGAACGTGCTGGTAAAAACATGTCAACACGCCTAATTAGTGTAGAACTCACTCATGGCAACGATGAACAACGAGCTTTTTTCCATTTAGGGGATACAGAACAATTGATTGCAATCAATCGACTTCGTTATATTGATGATGTACCTTTTTGCCTTGAGTGGATTTGGTTGCCACCAAAATTTAATCAACTAAAAAGCGCTGACCTTAATTGTCCTTTATATCAGTTGTTGAAGGAACAATTTTCAACAATACCTAGTACTGGCAGAAAGACTTTTAAAATAGCATTTGCAACTAAGGAAGAATCAGTTCTACTAAATGTTGACCAGAACTCACCTTTAATGCTAATTAAAGACTTTGTTTATGACGAAAAGGGCCAACCCTTACACATCACCTCACAAATACTTCGTAGTGATAAGCTGACCTATGCAATTGACCATTAATTTCAAATACAAAAAAAGAGCTAGTAATTAAACTAGCTCTTCTTTTTTGTTAAATTGTTATTTATATTTTTAGCGGAATTATTAGTACCAGCCATTTGCTTGCCAGAATGCCTTAGCGGCTGCCCATGAACCATAACGTTGCGCAACATAATTATTAGCAACGCGCTCTTGGTTAGCGGCGGAGTAATCTCCATTAAGGTAGGAAGCTGATAGTTGATATTTGCCAATATATTGACCATTTTGTGCACTGTATGAGCCGCCGGATTCCCGACTTGCAATCCATGCCTTAGCTTCAGATTCTGAGCCAGCTGGACTTACATAATTTTGCGCATTTGCGCTGTAGTTTACACTTGTATCTTCCGCATTAGCTGAATTATCATCTGCAACTACTGCTTCTTGACTTGAAGCATTTTCTGGGTAGTAGCCTTTGTTAACGTACTTAGCTCTTACCCATTGATTCTTACCTAGGTCGTACCATTTATGACCATCTTTGTCATAAGCAGTTTTAATAACTTTCCAGGAAGAATTACTTGGCAAAATTTGTCCAGTAGCTTCAGGATGCTTGTAGCTGTTCCAAACGCGGATAGAATTGCCATCTACATAATTTACAGTTACAACTTCTGCATCATTTTCTACTGTTGCAGCTTGAACCGTGTCTGTATTGGTGCTGTTCATTAATGCTACACCAGAAATTGACATTGCTGCTACTGCTGCTGTTTTAGCCAAGATAGATTTTACCTTCAAAAAAATCTCTCCTTATAAAAAACCCAATCTTTTTTCTATCTCAAATTGAAAGCACAAAAGTGACTTTCGCTTTGATGTTCTATATCCTACAACCTAAAAATTGCAGAACCATAACAGAAGTATCACTCGCTTTTTAAGAAATAATTACCTAAATAAAAATACTTGTCACATTTGTAATAGAATTTTTTAAAATTAGTAAACGTGTGAAAACCACTTATAGTGCTAGATTTACTTATATTTGCTATTTACAAGAACTAACGTTTGTATTTAGCAATTAGGATTTTTTTAGGGCGCTTTTGAAACATGATTGAAAAATAACAATCGCTATTTTATCGGTGCTATCTCTGTTTTTTTCGCCATTATTAATTAAATTTAGCACTAAAAGTGCTATAGTTAAGATAAGTTTTTTGCAGAAAGGACAATAATCATGAGCAAATATACTGTTACATTAAGTGACGAAGATATCCAAATGATTAAAGATTGCCATTCAAAAAATCCTTCTATTATGAAGGCTCTCGATGAGGCAAAAAAGATTGCGGATTAATTAAATAAAGAAAAATCCTAACTTATTAAGAAGTTAGGATTTTTTATTTGCTAATTTTTAAACAGTGCCATAATTTCATCAGGTGATTTAGCATTCTTGAGCTGAGTAATAAATTCCTGATGGGTTAAAAGCTTAGCTGTGTTTGATAAGTACTGTAAATGGGCATTACTATCTACCTGTGGAATTAGGAAAGAAATAACTGTATCAATTTTTTGACCATCTAGTGATTGCCACTCAACTGGATTTTTGAGTTTGAGAACAATCATCGAGGACTTGGTAATTGCAGAAGACTGGGCATGAGGTATTGCAAAACCATCAGTCATTCCTGTTGAGCCCTCCTTTTCACGGTTAAGATAACTGTCATATACTTTTTCACTATCATTTGCTAAACCATTTCTTTCAGCAAAGTCAGCTAAATAGTGTAAAGCGTCATTACGACTTGCAACGTCTACATTAACTTGAATGTTTTTTAGTTCAAGAATTTCACTAGGATCAAATGATTCATCAGCACTTACTTCACCATTATTTGAGACACTAGCTGTGACATTCTCAGTTGCAAGTTGCTCTTTTTTGGCAAACCTACCAGCAATTAGTGCCAAAAGAGCTCCAGAAACAACTGAACCAATTAATATCCATAGAACCCATAGAAATGGTTTATTAACTAAAGGTAAAACAATAAAACCACCATGAGGTGCAGGAACCGTGATACGTGTAATATAAGTTAGAACCGAAGCGATTGCTGAACCAATCATGAATGCAGGTATATTCCAAAGCGGATGTTTAGCTGCAAATGGAATAGCACCTTCTGTAATGTGAGTTGAACCTAACAAAAAGTTAACATAACCCGCAGCTCTTTCACTATTTGAATATGCTTTAGGGTTAAATAGAACTGCAAAACCTGTTGCCAAAGGTGGTGCAATACAAGCAGCTGAAACACCAGCCATGAAATAATAATTTCCTTGTGCTAAAAGGACTGTTCCAGTAACATATGCTGCCTTGTTAATCGGGCCACCGAAGTCAGATGCACACATTACACCGATAATAATTCCCAATAATGCAGGATTAGTATTTTCAAATCCTCTAAGCCAGTTCATTAAACCAACGTTAATTACCTTAATTGGGGTATTCAACATAAACATAATTGAACCAGTGATTAAAACGCCAAGGACAGGAAGTAAAAAGATTGACTTTAAGCCTCTAAATTTATTGTCAGGCAATGGCTTGAATAATTTTTGTAATAGCGTAACAACGATTGCAGCCAAGTAACCTGCTACAATTGCTCCTAAAAATCCGCCACCTCCATTAAAGGTCACAAATCCAGCTGCTAGTCCCACTACGAAACCAGTTCTTTGTGTAAAGGCTTCAGCTATGTAAGCTCCCAAAACTGGTGCCATCAGGTTCATCGTGGTACCACCGACCGTATTTAGCATTGCAGCAATTTGATTATACTCACTACTTTTAGGGTTAGCAGAGTCAATTCCCCAGAAAAAGGAAATAGCTGTTAAGACACCGCCTGCAACCACGAACGGTAACATGTGAGAAACACCATTCATTAATGAAGTATAAATCTTATTGCCGAAATTCTGCGTTTGTGTCGCACTAGCTTCGTTTTCTCCTTTGGCCGTCTGCCCTTCTTTATAAATAGGCGCTGTTAGAGCCTTCTTCACTAATGCATCTGGATCTTTTACACCTCGTGCAACTGGGACCATAACTAGCCTTTTTCCAGCAAAACGATCTGTTCCAACATCTATATCAGAAGCAATTATGACTGCCTTGGCATCCTTGATTTCTTCTGGTGATAATTTGTTTTCAATACCGGTCTGACCGTGCGTTTCAATTTTAATTGTATATCCCAGCTTTTGAGCAGCTTTTTCTAAAGCTTCCTCAGCCATAAAAGTATGGGCAACACCGGTTGCACAACCAGTTGCTCCCACCAAGTCATATTTAGTCATCATTCAGTCTTCCCTTCTCTAATTGTAATTTGTGGCAATAACTCATCTAGTTCAAAATTGGTTAACCCCAATCTGCTAGCTGTATCACTACCTGCAGCAACTGCTGTTTTAAGAGCTTCTTTAGCTGATTTGCCCTTGGATAATAATCCAATAAATGTTCCAAGCATCGTATCACCTGCACAAGCTGAATTCACTAACTTGATTTTAGGTGCATTAGCATAAAGTACAGTGTTTTCATTAACTAACGCAGCCCCTTGTGCTCCTAGTGAAACCAGGACATTCTGACACCCCAGTCTAATTAATCTTTGTGCAAGCTCGATTATCTTTTCTTGTGTCATCTCACCGTGATAATTAAAAAAAGTGGCAAGTTCATCATCATTTGGTTTAAGCAAAAATGGATGAAACCTTAATGTATCCAAAACTGCCAGGTAGCTACAATCAATTACTAATTTGACTGCATTTTTTTCTGCAATTTGAGCAATCTTAACTAAAAAGTTAGGTTCAATTCCCCTAGAAAAACTTCCAGAAATTACAATCATGTCGTTTTTATGAACGCTAGAATCCAAGTAGTTCAAAAACTTTTCTTGGACAGCTTGACTAATTATGGGACCTGGATTAACCTCTTTATATTCAGTATTTTGATCAATTACATTAGTAAAAACATTAACCCTAGTTGGTTCATCAACTTTATAGAAGTTGGCCTTAATCCCACTATCTTCTAATCCCGATGTAACATAATCTAATGTGAAACCACCACCTATTCCTGTTGCAATACTGTCAATATTTAGTTTCTTTAAAATAAATGAAACGTTGACACCTTTACCATTAGGTTGCAATTCAAATCGCTCAGTTCGATTAACAACCTTAGGCTCTAATTTTTTGGTTACAATTACTAAATCAATTGCCGGATTTAAAGTTATTGTGTATATCAAAGTATTCTCTCCTTTACCACCTTTTGGATTATTATACAGGCTATAGAGTGTAACGATTTTCAATAATGATAGCGTTTACTTGAATAAGCAGAAAAACATTTACAAAAGGGGTAAAAGAATGTCATCAAGAGAATTAAGTTCTGCTGAACTACATTTGTGGAATATTGTAGAAAACAATCCTGATAAGATTGCGAAAATGTCGATTGTTAAGTTAAGCCAATTTGCTCATGTCTCTACAGCTACAATTGTCAGAACAATGCAAAAAATGGGATACAGTGGTTATACGTCCTATCGTGAATCATTAAAGCTCAAGAGTAACTCCTCCTCTTCTTTTAGTGTTCTCAATGACGCAGACGATAAAATCCGTAGTGTAATTACTAAGAACGAAATTGAAATGAACAACACACTCCATAATTTGAGCTATAGTACGCTTGAAGACAGTATTTCAATGACTAAACAAGCTAAATTAGTCTATATTTTTGCTCGCGGCTTATCAGAATCAATCGCAAATGAGATGATGGTAAAGCTTCAGCTTACCGGTAAGTACTGTGAGTTCCATTCGGATCCCAATATCATCAAAACAATTGCTAAAAAAATTAAACCTGACTCGTTAGTGATTTTTATTACCCTCAACGGTGAAACTGAAGAATTGGTTGCTGCAGCTAAAATTTTAAACAAAAACGATATTCCAATTTTAACTTTCTCGACGAATTCAAATGGCAGTATTAGTCACTATTCAACGCTTTCATTTATCGGCTACCAGTCAAAAACAAATTATTTCCCTGAATATGAGGTCAGATCACGCTTGCCACTACAGATCATGACGCGTATCTTTAGTGATGCATATTCTGTTCGAACTAATTTTTATAAAAGTAAGTAGCAATCACAACTATGCTTAAATATACCTAACTCATTTAACTTAATGGTCAGTTGTATCTTGTCAGAAAAACTAAGAATTCAAGCAAAAAGGCATTTTCCAAATATTAGTTTGGAGAATGCCTTTTATGTATTAGAATTTTAAGTCATAAAAAAGATAACCGTCTACAGACTAGTGACCGACTTTACCTTAATTTTGCCATAATGTATTATAAACACAGGATCTATCAAATTATAAAATACCATCTTAAAGAATTTAAAAATGAAAACTAAAAGAAAAAAGTATATAGCTATTCTTCTTGGCATTGCATTATTAGGAATTAGCTTTAATAGTAAACAAAGCCCAGCTCCTCTCACGCAAACAGCAAATGCTGCTACCACAATGGTGCAGCTCAAGCGCAACGCATATGTATATACTAAGCGCGGTGTACGAAAACACGGTAAAAGTTTGAAAAAAGGGCAAGTCTTCACTACGCACGGCACAATAAATATAAAAGGTAAAAAATACTACTGTTTGTCGAAGACACGGTATATTAAATCAGCTAATGCAGCTGCTACTTCAAACCAAGGAAAAGCAAACAACGGGTTTCAAATAACACTGACTAAGCCTGCTATGATTTTCAATAGCAAATTTGTATCGACAGGTAAACTTATTTCTGCTGGCACACAAAAAGTTGCATATGGCACTACTAAAATTAAAGGATATTTATTCTACAAACTTGGGAATAATCAGTATATTTTAGCTTCTACTGCTAAGAGTAGTGGCACTGCAACTAATACTGAAAAAGATAAGACCAGTGATTCCACTGACAAAATTGACACAGGGCTATCAGAGCGAAGAGATAAGCCGACACCAAAAGAAGTTAGAAGTTTACTTGCAAATAGCAATGATAAACTAGGATATGCAGTATATTTTAGTGACAGTCAACTAGCCCAAGTAAAAAACCATTTATGGGAGAAAATACAAGCCTATCGTGTAGAAAAAGGCTATCCCGCATATAAGTCTAATTTGGAATTAGATTCCTTTATCAAAAAAGTGACATCAAAATCAGCTAACATGATTATTTATGCGGACGATATTAATGGTGCAGACCTTGAAAAGCACTTGCCAAATTTGACGTCAAAAGGAGTAAACGCTATACGTGCAGTTGATAACTATAAGTATTACGGAAACTACTTAGGGGCTCCAGCCGTTTTTAATATAAAAGATCGAAATCCTGAGCATGTAGCAACTGAAATCTTTGAAAGTCTAAAAAATGATGATTACTACGACAGAACCATTTTAGGCAAAGACGATAAATTATCATACGGTTCTTTAGGATTAAACTATTACTGGGACGGAAATTCCTCTTGTGTTGGATTAGTGTTTATTGAAGTAACAGGTAGCAGCCAAGAATGGATAGATTACTATAACCAAAATTAATATGTAAAAAAGCAAAAGGCATTACTTAAAAACAGTGCCTTTTTATGTGTAAAAAAATCTGTTCTTTAAACAACAGCTGAGAGAGCTAGATCTACAGCTGCAGATCTATTGAAACTAATTTAACAAGTACGAATTAATAATTAGCAGATAGTACCGGTAAGATACAAACAAAAAACTATTGCTATATTTTTCAATACAGCAATAGTATAAAAAGTATATTCAGTTAATTAATTTCAAACATTAAAGCTATTATTCAACACTTAACTTTTCACGCCAAGATTTTGCACCTTTGAGAGCTGCGTTAAGATTTTCAATGTTTTCTTTACCTTTTGTCGATAGCCACTTTCGACCTGCTTCTTCACTTTCGCCAGCAAATGGTTCAATAGATGGTTTCCAAGTAGCACGTCCACATAAAACACCATTAAAGTCAGCGCCAGCTTCCTCAGCCATTTTAATTTCGGCAATAAATTCTTCACTGGTTACTCCAGCAGACAGGAAGATATATGGCAAGTCTGTTGCTTCAGACTGCTCTTTTAATAAGTCCTTTGCCTCTTGCTGAGTGTAAACAACATTGTTAGAGCCATTGAAGCCTTCAACATACTTAATATTAAAAGGTATTTCTACCTTCAATACAGTTACATCATATTGAGGTTTTGAAAATTCTTTCATTGTCTCAATAACTTTGTTAGCCTTAACTTTTGCAAATTCTTCACTTTTGGCATCTGCAATATTTGCATCGTAAGTTAAGACTTCTAAAAAGAATGGCAATTCATTTGCTCTTGCCTCTGCACCAACACGCTCAACAAAGGCTTGTTTTTTATCATTAATTTCCTGACCTTCATCTGGATCATAATAAACTAAAAACTTAATTGCGTCTCCGCCTTCATTTTTGATACGCAAACCAGATTGATTAGCAATAAGGTCAGGCATTCTACCAGGCTCTGTTGTGTCATATCCTGTTTTTTCATATGAAAGCAGTAAACCACAATTCTTATCTCTTACTTTCGTTGCTGGTAAACCATATTCTGGATCTGTCAAAATTGACGAAGCATATGGCGTTAATTCACTTGAAACTGCCTTTTTAAAATCAACAATTGTTGTTTCATCAGCTGGCTTGTTAGCAGCATCTGCCAACATTTGTTTAAGTGAACCACGTTGGTCAATTGCTAAAGCGCTAATTACCCCATCAGTTGTTGACAAATTTTCCATATGTTTGGCAACTGCCGCAGAAATTGTTCTCATTATATGTCTCCTTTTAGTATTTTCTTTAATCGCACACTGTTATTATATACCGATACAATGCCGTTTTAAAGAAGCGCTAACATATTTGTAAAGGTTTCCAACTATGTGGAGTTTTTTGAAAATATTTTCTGTTAAATGTCTGATTTACTGAAAATATTTCTTTTTAGTTCGAAAATTATTTCTCTTTTTCAACTTGTATTTTTGTCTTAAAGTTAACCTTTGGACTCCAAGCAGATACACCCTTTTCAGTTACAACACGTACCTGAAATTCATGTAGGGTGTCGGGTTTTAAACTATTCAAAGTGAACTGTGGCTTTTTGATATTAGTGTATAAAAGGTGATCAATTTTTAGTTGATAACTCTCACTACGAAGAACTGGTTCCCACAAAACACTAATAGCAGTGTCAGTTGTTTTGGTCTCATCTTGCTTAAGTTCCACTGGAATAGCCACAGTATCATTTACTGCTGGAATCTTATTAACGGCAACAGGAGTGGCATCAACCCCAGTAATATTTACTGTTAAATCAGTTTGAACAACATCAGTCTGACTAATTTTCATTCTTAAAAAGGATTGTTCAAGCTTTGGATCGAATTCTTTCAAATATGGATTAGTTAAATAGTGTTGGTCAAAATAAAAACAATTAGCTTGCTTTTCAAATTTTTCTATACTATTTACCTCAGTTAGCTTAATCTCATCATTTCCAGCCTTCACTTCAATAGCTACAGGAGCTTTCTTAGTTCTAATATCTAGTTCAGTTACTTTTTCAGGATCAAATCCATCGTACCCACCCTGAGTTCTTTCAAGCTTGATTGTCAAATTATTATCGGCCAACTGACTTGCTATTCTTGTTTGGGCATACTCACCCTTTTGATATTTAGCCGAAATACCGTCATCTTCATAAAGAGTGAAATTGGTGTCACCAGCAGGATAAAACACTATTTGTCGTTGTTTCTTTAGTTTCAGATAGTCGCGCGGTGTATTCGTTGCAGGTGCCATCGGAATAATTGCCCCAGCTTTAACAAAGACAGGCAATTTCCACAAAGGCGCATCAAAGTTATTGATAACTTGTCCGCCTTGATATTCTTGACCTGTATAATAGTCAATCCAAATTTGCTCAGTATCAGGTAAGTAGATTTCATTACGTACGTCATTACCATCTTTATCACTTGCCGTATCCTGATAAATTGGTGCTACCAAGAAATTAGGTCCCCAGAGATATTGATACCTAACTAAATTAGTGTAGTATTCCGGAACTTCTGGATATTCCAAAAACATTGCACGAATCATTGGCTTACTCTCAAAGGAAGCTTGAGCCGCAATACTATAGCTATAAGGAAGCATCATTGATTTTTGTTTCAGGTACGCCCGATTAAGCTTAGTTGTGATACCGCCAAAAACAAAAGGATTCTTGGGATTTTTGCCCCAACCATCCATGTTAAGTTCAATTGGTGTATATGTTTTCCATTGATAGTCTCTAGTGTTAATAATTGGATGTTCACCGCCAAAGATGCCATCCATATCAGAAGCAACGTTTGGCTGACCAGAAAGCCCTTCGCCGATATATGTCGGAATTTGGAAGCGAATATATTCCCATTCTCCACCAACTTCATCCCCAGTCCAAACAGCACCTGTGTTCTGGGTACCCACCCAGCCATCAAGCGTGAGAATAAATGGACGGAGCTGATCTCCTTTTATTTTTTCAACCATCTTAGCTGTGCTTTGAGTAGCGTTTAAACCAAATGAATAACCATTACCAACCCAAGCTTCATCAGTTTTCAATGCAGTTACACCAGCAACAAGCTCTTTTTCAAAGTCACGATCATCTGGTTTCGGATGTTCAGGATCAACTGGAGATAAGTTTTGTTGCGTCCATAATCCTACTTGAACTCCTTTAGCGTTGGCAAACTTAATAAATTCTGCCAGATTGGCCAAGTTTCCTTCTAATGTATCTGTTTGACCGTAACCAGCCCCATAACCATCATTTGGTAAAAACCAGCCTAGCGGCATATCATGTTCAAGATATTGTTCTAGCATTGCTCGTGCACTGAATTGATAAGTTACACCGCCATGCTCCCCATTCAAAGTCTCTCTAATTGACTGCTGCTTTAGTTCTGCTGGCAAGTCCTTAGGCAAATACTCACGATAGTATTTGCCATCTGGATATTTAATTGCACCTTTTTCATCTGGCTTCACTTCAACCCAATAGTCACGGTTATATGCGTTCAAGTGAGCTTCATAAAAACCAAAGATTGGCATTAAAATCGGCTGACCAGTTAATTGATGATACTCATGAAGTAATTCATATGCAGTGTCCGCAAGGAAGTAAACTGCATCAAAACGCTCTTCTTCATGATTGATAGTTATTTTCTGACTATCAATATTAGAAAAATCATAGTGGCCTGGCTTATAGGTGTTACGAATGACGCCATAACCTGCATTGGACCAATAAAATGGACTTGGAGAAGCTACACCTTGATCAACCCAGTTACCAGTATTGACGATTTCGATCTTTTCACCCGTTAGATTAAATCGTCCATTTTGTGTACCACCACCAAAATAGCTTGCACTATGATTAACCAAAGTCTGTGTTGTTTTTACATTAGTCAGTTCAAGTGGCTCTGCTTCTTCTAGGATAGTTTGACCATTTTTGTTTACAGACATTACTGCCGGTGCTTGCTTGAAGCAAATCTCAATTACTCCAGTTGAAATTTGCCAGCCGTTTGCAGTTTCTTTTAAACTAGCTTCATTCATCCCTGCATAACCGTAAACATCTTTAACAAAGATTTGTGCGTGTAGCCCTTCTTCAGACTGTTCCGGCTCTTGAAATTTTTTCAATGGATCAACATAGTAGCGGAACGTAGTTGCATCAATCAAATATAGGCGTCCTACTAAGCCACCTACATATTTAATTTCAAAATAATCACACTGTTTTTCAACACTTGCAATTGCTTGTAGTTTTAATGTTTTAACTTCTTTTACCTGCTCGGTTTCTTTCTGCTGATTAATTGCTCTTTCCTCCTATAAACTGATAGTTTTTAAGGTTTTCATTTAACAAGTCAATTGCGCGTAATTATCACGCTAATTAACAAATATTTGATTTTTATTAAAAAATATTAATAAAAGTTATTATAAGCTATTTTAAATGTCAGATAAATAGATAGTTGTGAATTAAAGGTCCAACCACTTATTTAGATTGCAAGGCATAAATTTTTTCCGGCTAGCTTCTTTTCACCGATAGCATAGTTTAAAAATGATTAATATTTTTTTAACTAATGTTCTATTTCATCAATAACTGCTATGATAAGTTTAAATAATTTAGCAGTTTTTATTATTAGGAATGAAATTATGAGCTTTATTTATACACTACGATACATGCTGGACCCACGGTCAAATACTCCAGCTAAAGATCAGAAACTAATTGATTTTGTAAAAAAAGGGCAAATTGACGACGTTGCGTTTTTCATTAACGGTGAGGAAATGAACCACAGTCATTTGACTAGAAATGAGACCGAGCGCTGGCTTGATGCAATTAAACCATTGCAGAAAGAGCTAGCGGAGATTGGCGTTACTACAAGTCTGAATCCTTGGACAACAATTATGCATTCAGATCGCGGCTATCATGTTAATCCTGAAATTGGTTTTAACACTTTTGTTGATTTTGACGGTAATAAGGCTAAAGACATGGCTTGCCCAGCCGATCCAAAATGGCGGCAGTACTTAGCCGAAACATATGCACAATATGCCAGTATTCATCCTCGCCGCCTCTGGCTAGAAGATGATTTTCGTCACTATAACCACTCACCACTAAAATTAATGTGCTTTTGTGATTATCACATGCAACTTTATAATCAGAAGTTACCACATGAAGAAACGCGCTCAGAATTTGTTGCCAAACTTTTGCAGCCAGGGGAACCGACACTTGAGCGAAAAGTTTATTTAGATCAAGCACGAATTGAAATGATTGAAACCGAGCATCTAATTGAACAGGCAGTTCATCAAGTTAGTCCAGAAACTGATTTGGCACAAATGACCTCCTATCCTGACTGGCATGCCCTAGAAGGACGCGACTGGAATAAGTTGTTCTCAGCCCAAGCAGGAGCAGGACATCCAAAAATTGCACGTCCCCATTTACCTGCATACAATGAAGTGGCTCCATTGCAGTACGGGCGTGCCTTTGAAGAGTACACACGAATAACTGCCGCTTTTCTAGGTGAAAATGCAGAGCTATATCCTGAGCTAGAAAGCTATATGTACTCACCGCTAGTTAAATCACTGTCATTTACTAAGTTCCAAATCATTTCCACTGCTTTAATAGGCAGTCAAGGAATTTTGCTAAACCTTTTCGATATGATGGGAAATGGTATTAATAATAGTTGGCAATATGCAGAAATGCTTGCGGAAATCAAACCATTCGTTAACCAATTAGTAGAAAACCGTCTGCCAATTGACCATTTAAGCGGCATCAAAATCTTAGTAGATCAAGATTCGAGCTATCACATACATACAACGACAGGTAAAGACATCCAAGAGCTCTTACCTCACGAAAAAAATTGGGCAAGTCTCTTGGGATCATTTAGTTTCGCCACAACAATTTTTCCACTTGCAGCAAATAGCCGTTTGACAGGTGAAACTCTTGCAATTTCGGGGCAACTGCTCCGCAATTTAACGAATACGCAAATCTCGGACTTAATTGCAAACAATCATGTTCTTCTCGATGGTGAGAGTATCCAAGTATTGCTTGATCGAGGCTTAGGTAGTTTATTACATATCAAAAAAGCTGAATGGCACCCTCATAGGTCAAATTACCAAGTGTTTGAACAAGCAGATGGTCATACTGTTGAAGGTGTCGATAACCCACGAATCACTATGCTGCAACAAACTGGTAGTTACTTAAAGTTGGAATATCAGCCGAATAGTAATGTCAGCATTTGGTCTTATGCATATAACTCACTTGATGAAAAGCTTGGTAATGTAATGGCAATAGTTGATGACCACATTCTTATCTTGCCGATAGATCAAGATCCTGCTCATGGTTGGGAAGCACAATTCACAACGTATAAACAGGGTCTATTACAGCAAATGATAAATAGCATTTGTCCAGCCGACTATTTAGTGGAAATGCCAAACGTTAAATTACTTGTACAAGAAGATCGTACAGCCGCATGGCTATCTAACTTTACCTTAGATGGTTACCAACAAATTAATTGGCATCTAGCCGCACCTCTTCCAAGTGACACAGTTACCATCATCAGAAAACATGGTAATAAGTTGGAAAGAAAGCAAGTTCAAATTCACATTGAACATGACATTGCTACAATTGACGAACCACTTAGTTCCTTAGAAACAATTCAGTTATGTTTTTAATCCAACTAAAAAGCCTAGTTCTTTAATAAGAACTAGGCTTTTAACTTAGCAAATTTTATTTTTTCATGTTGGCTAACATTTTAGTAACATCAACAATTCCTGCTTTACCCGCTGTAATCAAATCGGATTCTGTTCCGTTCATTTGACTGTTAAGCCATTCGATTACAAGTGGTAAATTCATTCCTGAAACCAAATGGATATTTTGGCCACTCATGATTATTCTACTTACCACATTAGCTGGAGTACCACCCATCAAATCTGCAAAAACTGTAATGTCTTCAGCATTCATTCCTAAAATTTGCTCTTCAAACTTTTGTTTAAAATCATCTGGACCTTCTGACGGTAGTAAACAAACTGTGTGCAAGTGCTCTTGTTCACCCATAATCAGTTCGGCACTGGTTTTCACACCTTCTGCCATGGTTCCATGACTAATTAAAATTAACTCTTTTTCTGCCATACTTTATCTCTCTATTTAATAATCAAATCATTTAAGATGTCTTAGTAACTGTCACTATATTCTATTATATCTTTGTAACAATTCCAAGACCACCTAGAATGACACAAAGTATTAAAACAATAAAGATTGCTTTAGTTGAAGTCATACCCTTCTTACCAAGCATCCAGTATACAAAGCCCACAACCGCAGCTGGTAATAACTTAGGAATAATCATATCCAAATTATTTTGAATATTCATTGTTACCTTACCAATTTGTGGTACCCAAGCAAATTTAATGTTAACCATCGTTGCAACTAATGCGCCAACCATGAAGACACCTAGTACAGTTGCTGAATCGGTTAAGGCATTAAGCTGATCTCTCATGTCAGTAACAAGTGAGACACCCTTACCATAGGCAAAGCGAAGTTGCTTCCAACGGAAGACACAGATTAACAA
Organism: Lactobacillus sp. M0390; assembly: GCF_016102085.1. Taxonomy (NCBI): domain Bacteria; kingdom Bacillati; phylum Bacillota; class Bacilli; order Lactobacillales; family Lactobacillaceae; genus Lactobacillus; species Lactobacillus sp. M0390. The sequence continues at coordinate 52,459 of NZ_JACFPH010000005.1, forward strand.
ACATGCAGCAACCCAAATGATTACTCCAATTGGATTTCCTTGCGTAGCCATTGAAGCTGCCAAGGCACCAAAGATAGTTGGAATTAATGATGCAAAAATCGAGTCACCGATGGCTGCAAATGAGCCCATTAAACCAACTTTAATACCAGTTACAGTATCCTTACCTTCAATTCCTTCATTCTCTTCAACGGCAAGATCCAAGCCTGTGATAATCGTATTAAAGAAATTAGAAGTGTTGAAGAACTGCATATGCGTCTTCATCATTTCACGTAATTCAGGTGTATCATCACCATAAATTTTACGTAATTGTGGCAAAATCGTGTAAAGATAGCCACTGTTCTGCATTTTTTCATAATTCCAACCTAGTTGAAAGCCAAAGAGTGATCTCCGGTTAATCTGATTGAAATCTTGATCCGTCAATTTATATTTAGGTTTAGAGTTCGTCATCAGTAATCTCTCCTTCATCGTCAGAATCAGAATTTGCATTGCTACTCTGGTTTTCAGTAGTTTGGGTAGCACCCTTTGTAAGTGGGATGCTCTTATAGTGCAAAATTGCGAGAGCTAGTCCTAGCATTGCAATTGCAAGCATTGGTAAGCCATTGAAAATTGAAGTAAAGCCTTTATTAACTTGAGATAGGCCAGTTCCAAGAGCTTGAATACTGCTAAAGAGAACTGAGAACAATGTGGTAACCGTGAAACCCAAAATCAAGTATGCGGCATGCTTTTTAACTGGTAGATAACGCAATAAAACTGCAAAACCAACAGCTGGTAAAGTAGCACCAGCAACTGCTAATCCATTACCTAGCCATAATAAATCACCATTTAGTGCATTAGCGATGGTTTGTACAAGGCCACGTCCAAAGGCTAAAGCAATAAAGACTGGGACTGCACGAGATAAGGACCAAGGAATTGCACCATATAAAACATTTCGTTCAACTGCTTTATAGTTGATCTTATCTTGATCAATTAAGTGATCAATTCTGTGAGAGAAATAGGTATTTGCAAATCTAGCTAAAATATCCAATTCAATCATAATTGCAGCAACCGGAACAGCAATTGAAGAAATAGCCGTTTGTGGACTCATTCCTTTAACAGTAGTAGAAAAGGCTGTTGCTAAGACTGTACCAGTCGTTGCATCAATCTTTGATGCTCCACCAAAAGTACCGATTCCTAAAACGGTTAATTGCATTGAAGCACCAATGAATAATCCTGTTGGCAAATCGCCCATGATAATACCAGCAATTAAGCCAGCACCAACTGGTGTATTCAATGCTGAATAAACTTGTAGTTCGTCTAAAATTTCTAATCCTGCATACAAAGTAAGCAGTAATATTTGCCACCAAGCCATTTTCTTCCTCCTACTTCATTTTTTCATCAATTAATTTCATCAAGTCACGAGCATCAACACTAGGATTGAGCTGTGCAATCAACTTAACGCCCTTATTGGCAATTTCTCTGAAAGTCTGAGCTTCATCGGCATTAATGTTAACCTGTTTAGTTAACTCAGTAGTATCATCTTGTTTTGACATATTACCAACATTGATTGTATCGAGATCAACTCCTAAATTAAGAAGATCAAGAAACTTATCTGGCTTTTTGGCAACAAGAAACAATCTCTGATTGCCATAGCGATTCTTCTTTAAGTGATCAGCAGCTACTTCAGTTGGTAAAACACTTAATCTTGTAGTCATTGGTGTTGCCATCCTTAGACCGCTTTTTTGAATGTCGTCCTGTGCCGCTTTTTCATCAAGTACAATAATTCGCTCTACTTGCAAATTTGGTGTCCAAAGATTAGCAACTTGACCATGAACTAAGCGTTCATCGACTCTTGCCCCCACAATATTCATATTTCTTCCTCCATATCTTTATAAGGAAATCTAAATATTAATTAAAACGCTTTCACAATTTCATATTAAGGTACCAACCACTTTTTGTCAATATGCTCCTGATAAAAAGTTTACTTATAAAAACATTTTATATAGTAATGATTCTCTAAAACTAGAATTCATGAATTGTTACACCCTTGACAACACGGTTAACCGTACCTGTTGGTGATGGTGTATCAGGTTTATTATTAACTTTAATTGAAGTTAATAAGGCGATTGTTTGACCAAACATTACATCTGGCAGTGCCAAGTAAGCATCAGGTAACAGCTCTTCATCACTAAAGGTAAATGCCTTTCCTGAAAAGTTTTGACCGTCTTTTTCTTGTCCAACTGCCATTACTAATGGAACAATTTGGTCGTCTTTAATTTCATTTAAAATGTCTAAGTCATATTGTCTTGTGTACGTGCTGTTGGATACAAAGTCAAAAACAATGGTTTTCTTATCTAAAAATGACTTTGGACCATGACGTAAGCCCATCGAAGTATCAAATAATGCTGCTACTTCGCCAGCAGTTAACTCTAGAATCTTGAGTCGTGTCTCTTCTGCTAATCCACCTAAACATCCACTTCCAATATAGGCAATACGGTTAAAGTCAGTGTTAACCAAAGTTTGAATTTCATCTTCTCGTTCGATAACACTTTGACCCATATGTGCAATTTGACCTATTATTTTTTCCTTACGATCATCTGCTAACGTATCGAAAACTAGTAGTGCCATTAAGCTCATGCAAGAAAATGATCCGGTCATCGCAAATCCTTGATCAAGAGATTTCTCTGGCATCAATAGTACTAATCCATTAGCATCATCTTTTAAATCTTGAGCTAACTGTCCCTCAGGTGCACAAGTTATTGCAATTTGGGCCAAATTTTTGACTAGTTTTTTAGCTAATTCAACAGTTGCGACTGATTCAGGTGAATTACCACTACGAGCAAATGATACCAAGATAGTTGGAGTTTGCTCTTCTAAATAGTCTTCTGGTGTAGAAACTATTTTGGTTGTATCAATTGCCTCAAAATTGTACTTAGTACGATCGCCATTCTTTTGTAAATAAGGCATTATCATGTTTCCCACGTATGCACTAGTTCCTGCACCTGTGAAAATCACTCTTACTTTGCCCCATTGATTTTGAACTTGATTTAAAAAGTCAGTTATTTTTGCTTTATTATTCTGATATATTGACCAGGTTTCTTGCCATAATTCTGGTTGTTGTTCAATTTCACGTGTTGTAATCTTTGCACCCATTTTTGTTAATTCTTCATCAGTTTTAGTAAACATTTTTTTAAGCCTTCCTTAGTTGTTATAAATATTAAAATAAATCGTTATATTGTCTTGACCGATAAACAAATTTATCGCCTCGCGCTAACGAAATTGTGAATTCAATTGGCACATTTTTATCATTAATTGTTTTTCGGAAAATTTTCAAACTAGGCGAACCGACTTTTTCTGCCAAGTTTTCACTTTCTTCTTGGTTAAGACAAACTGCTTGGACATCTTCAAAAGCCATCACACTTATCTGATCATACTTTTCCTTCATTACATCATATAGAGGTTTGTCATTTAAGTCTGACAGTTCAAGTCCAGGAAATAATTTTTCTGGTAAATAAGATGTGCTAAAAATTCGTGGTTGATTATTAGCTAATCGTAAGCGGACTAATTTATATGCCTTTTCAGTCGAAGCCATATTTAGCTGTGTGGCAATATGTTCGTCAGGAACGATTAGCGACAAACTTTGATTTTGCGTTGAGGCCTTCTGCCCAATTTTTTTAAGTTCTTCAGTAAACGAGTACATCCCACCGATGTTGGGTTGACTTAAAAAGTTACTTGAAACGAAAGTCCCTTTGCCATGGAGACGGTAAATTAGCCCGCGTTCTTCCAAATCCTGTAAAGCAAGCCTAATCGTATTTCGACTAACGCTATACTTTACTAATAATTGGCGTTCGCTAGGCAATTTTTCATTAGGTTTCATTTGTCTAATCTGGTTTTCTAAATCTCGAATGACCTGTCGGTAAAGTGGTTTTTGCATTAACACACTCCCTTTCTCTTTAACTGGTTGATACCACTTAAAGCTTAGCAAAGAAAGCGTTTTATTTCAATCTGCTTTCAATTACTTTTTTACAAATAATTGTGTCAACTAAACTAATAGTCTACTGATTCTTACAATGTAGTCACCGGCTTTATACAATTCAATTGAAATTTCAAAAAATATAATTTAAACCTTTATATAATGTCTCTCACTATTTATATTTTTTGTAACTTTGAAAACTACTTATTTAGTCAAAAAAACCATTAGGTAAGTACCCCTAATGGTTTTTAAAGTTACTATTTAATTAATTTATTGCCTTTCCAATCATAGTATTTCTGACTAAGGCGATTTTTAGGATTATCGAATACAACAATTCGATATAATGCATAAATTGTGCCGACCATTGCAATCAAACTAGTAATCCAGTTTTTAAAAATTAACTGTAAAAAATTGATACCAATTACGACTACAGCCCAAAAGAAGATTTTATTTTGCCTTGCTCTTTCCTTTGAGGAACTTTTCATTTTTTTCAATCCAATCACCTTCGTCTTAAACTAAAATTTTTTAGGCTTGTTGCTCTTTTGCTTCATATTCTGCATTACGCTTCTTCATTTCTCTTGCATACCAGATAAACAGTAAGAGGTAAACAGCTAAAGCAATTAATGCGTAAACAATGAACATTCCTTGTTGTTTCCATGCATTACCAACCAAGTATGCCAAAAACTTTTCAACAGGACCTTCCATTGTAGTATCTGAAACTAATGTATGAGCTGGAATTGAGGCACCAACTGAGTGAGCCATATTAGTTACAAATGGTCCTACTAAAGTACCCGCCCATAAAAAGACTGGTAATTCAACCGTACCAATGATAATCATTCTAATTATTTTACCGCGAGTAACAACTAGTAATGCTGGTGTAACACCCATCGCAATAATACCGCCTAAAGGCATTAATCTGTTACCTGGTAAAATCATTGCTTCAAGCATCATAATTGGAGCCAAAACATTTGCTGCTGCCCAAATTTCAGAACGTCCTGCCAAGAATGGCCAATCTAAACCAATATTAAATGTACGACCTGAAAATTTCTTAGTTGCAAAATCAGCAATACCTTGTGATAGTGGTTCAACAGATGCGATAAACCATGAACCAATCACAGAAAACAGTTCAATACACGATCCTCCAATGAAAGAAAGAGTAAACATATCTTTCCAACCTTGTTCAGTAGCGAAATTATTACCAGCTAATAAAGAAACAAAAACTCCCAGATAAACACCAATTGCAAATCTGCTTCCCCAAAAACCAATTTTTTCATTTAACTTTGTTGAATCAAAATCAAATTTATCAAGCCACGGTAAGCATTTATCGAAGAACTTATTAAAGACCATAATAATTGGATTCATCATATAATTCATGTGGGTCGTGGTCATAGGATTGCCTTCAGGCGCATCCATTAGATCATTGAATGTCGGCTTCATTAAATCCGAATTAATAATTTTCATCGTACCAATAAATATAACCAACAAAGTCGAAAGCCAAAGTGGTGCTCCAACGTAAACACAAAACAGTCCTACAAATGCTAAATGCCATACATCAAAAATATCAACATCTAGAGTATTAGTTTTATTTAAAAGCAATAACACAACATTTAAAATAATCAGTACTAAAAGATAAAACAAGGTATATGGAGAGCCCCAAGTAATAGTTGCTAAAGGTGCCCAACCCATATCTTGCATATCCATATGGATACCAGTGTGTTTAACAAACTGCAGCATAGGTTTTTGGAATGCCGTAGTTAGCATATTCATTACATTACCAATTGCTGTAATCGCAATGGCTAATTTCAAACCACCTTCTAAAGCTTTAGTAAATTTGACACGGAACAACACAGCAATCAATGTCAAAACAATTAACATTATTGTCGCTGCACCCATATCAATTAAGGGTTTAAAAAGCGAATTAGCAAAATTAATTATTACGTTCATTCTTATTTCCCCTTGAAATTTTAGTTAGCAATAATTTCTTTAACAACTTTTTCGACATTATCATAAACTGGCTTAGCCATAGCTGGCATTCGATACAAGATAGCTCCAGCATCAATAAGTGGAACTTTAGGTGTAAATGCGAGATCGGTTTTAGCAATTGTCAAATAGCCATCATAATGAGATAACAATTCTTCATTAACATCTTTCACCATATACGCATCAACTTTTACGTTATAACCACGCTTTCTCATCTCTTCTTCTACTGCATCTTTTATTTGATGAGATGAATTTACTCCTGCGCCACATGCTGCAAGAAATTTTACTTCTTTACTCATAAATATCCTCCCCTAATGATTATTAAAACTATTGTTTAAAAACTGGAAGATCTTATCTTGATCAGTATAGTTAAACAACTCGGTTAATTTTGAAACTGGTGTTAGCCTGAGAAAGTCCATGATCTGTGCCAAAATGTTTGCTTGCCCTTCTGGATTATCATTTAAAATCATAAATAAAAATTTAACTGATAAATTTTTATCAGGCTCAATCATATTTTTAAATATAACTTCGTTTTTCAATGCTACTGGAACTATCAAGCAAGTATTGACAAACTCTCCCTCAGTATGTGGAACTGCTATATTAGGCAATTCCTTTGAAATTGGCGAAGTATCTATTCCTGTAGGATATTTTTCTTCCCTTTTAGTAATTTCATTGAAAAAACTTTCTTTAACTAAATCACGTGCAAATAAGCTCTTTGAAACCTCCTTAAAAATTGCAGTTGAATCTGTTGCATCGCTGACAAACACAGCTTCCACAGAAAATAGACTATTCTCTTTCACAAGCCAATCCCCCTTAAAAAATCGACAAGTTTTCGTTTTTGTTTGATTGTGTTAGTTTTTGTTCACTTGTCTACTGATATTATATTTAATAGCACTCAAAAATGCAAACGCTTTTTTATGCCATTAAAAAAGACAAGTTGGAATTTTAACCAACTTGTCTTTTCATTAACTTTGTCTTATTTAATCTAATTTAACGTCGTTGTCTGTTTTGCCAGTCTCTATAGCTTGATGGAAATTATCATAGCTAACTGCAATCATGTCAGTTAAAGCTGGACTGGTATATGAACCAATATGCGGGGTTAATAAAACTCTTGGATATAAATCAACTAGCGCTTTAGTTGTTTCGTCTGTAATTTTGCCCTTAAAGTCGTGTCCCAAGACTTCTGCTTCATTTGGTAAAACGTCGCTTGCAAACCCTGCAATATGCCCGGCTTTAATTGCAGAAATGATTGCGGCATAATCAGCCAATTCACTACGTGCAGTGTTAACAAGGACAGCAGTTTCTTTCATTTTAGCCAAAAATTCCTTATCAATTAAACTATCATTTTGCCCTGGAAAATAAGGAACATGAACTGAAACGATATCGGACTTCTCTAATAGCTCATCCTGACTAACGAAAGTAACATATTGCTTTGCAAAATCACTAGGATAAGGATCATAGCCCAATACTTTAGCCCCCATGCCACTATATAGTTGAGCTTCAGTGGCACCAATTCGACCAGTGCCAACAATTCCAACAGTACTGGAATGAACTTCACCTGAAAAAGTTGCAGTTGAAACACTAAAATTACCTTGTTCAGTCATGCTTGTTGCCAAAGCCGTATGCCGAAAAAGCATCATTCCTAATGTCATTGCTAGCTCAGCTACTGCATATGGTGAATATGCAGGAACTCGTGCAACTTCCATCCCATATTTAGCGGCTGCCTTTAAATCAATATGATTATAGCCAACTGTTCGAGTGAAAACATACTTGATACCCCACTCATTTAGCTTTGCCAAATTAATATCGTCCGCCTCACAATTTGCTCTGAGCAAAACCGCATCAGCACCCTTGGCAGTTTCAATATTTTCATGTGTTAATAATTCTGATTCCAGTTGTAAATCATAATCATATTTATTTAATTTTTTAAAATACTCTACTTCGTTTTCTCGCACACCATATGCTACAACTCTAAACATTAAAATTCTCCCTAACTCAAAACCCAAAAATTGTTATTGAATATAATAATAGCACATATTTTATCCAGCAAACTATAACGGATTAAGGTAATTCAATTCAACATGGCATTTTTATCATAAAAAAAACTATGATTTTTAGATCATAGTTCTTATGTGTGCGATTAAATTTAATTATTTTTTTTTTTTACTGTTCAGTTATTATTAGTCGTGGTAATAACCTTCTGCCCACTTTTTATTCTCTTCATCAAAAAAGTGAATATTATCTTTTTGTTCAGAATTCGGCTCAGCAATACCATTGATTTTTTCGATTAACTTTTTATTTTCTTCACTTGGCTCATAGTTGGCATTTAAGAATGAATCTACGATGTCAAAAATAAAATCGCGTCCAAGCACAATACCACCAAAGCCTAATACATTTGCATTCAATTCGCGGCGCGCATATACAGCCTGTGCAACGTCACCAACCATTGCTGCACGAACACCTTCGTTTTTATCTGCAGCAGTTGAAATACCAATACCAGTACCACAAAGTACAATACCTAAATCTGCTCTTCCATCAGCAACGTCTTCAGCTACACGCTTTCCATAAATTGGATAATGTGTTCTTGTGTTATCGTGAGTACCTTCATCAATAACTTGATAGCCTTCATCTTTTAAATGATCAGAAATTGCCATTTTCATAGAAGTTACAATATGATCATTTCCCAAAGCAATTACAGTATGCTTATCAATCTTAGGATCAACAAATTCTGGCTGTGGTCTATCATTTTCTAACATTTGCAGTCTCCTTAAATCATTTCTTCAAGCATGTCCAAGCGAACTTGATGACGTCCGCCTGCATATTCTGTATCTAAATAATGCTGTACAATCGAATAAGCCAGCTTTTCACCTACAATTCCACTACCAAGTGCAATTGCCTTTGCGCCATTATGCATAGCGGTCATGTGAGCTGTTCTTTCCTCGTTCACATTTGCTGTAACCATGCCTTTAACTTTATTCGATGCCATGGCAGAGCCAACACCATATTCGTCAAACATAATAGCCTTCTTAATGCCATTGTCTAGCACTTCATGCGTAACTTTTAAACTAGACTCAATAAAGTCTTCAGCAGGTTCTGGCGTGACGTCTACAACATCATAGTCGTGCTTTTCCAGATACTCTTTTATCTTTTCTTTTAAGATAAAACCATTTTCGTCACTACCAATGACAACTTTCATAGTTGTATCTCCTCTCAATAAACTACTTATAAATAGTCGTAAATTGACTGTACTGTTTTTCCAACTCAGGCGCAATTTCATGGTTAGTGATTAAACCATCTACGTTACGTAGATCATAAAATTGATGAAAATCACTATGATCTAGCTTAGTGTAATCTGCAACAACAAATTTTAGTTGAGAATGATCTAGTCCTATACCTTCAGTTTGACCTTCTTCTAAGTTAGCTGTTGTCATGGCAGAATCCTTAATACCATTAACCCCAACAAAACCAATCGAAAATGACATGGTTTTTAATTCATTGTTAGCTAATGCTCCTAAAAACGCACCACTAATTCTTCTGTAGGCACCACCAACCATGATTAAATCATAGTCATTCATATTATTTTTGGCAGCTTCAAAAACCGGTAACGAATTAGTGATAATTCTTAATTTCTTTACCTTAAGATTTGCTACCATCAATTCCAAAGTGGTCCCTGGACCAACAAAAATAGAATCGTTTTCATGAATCAGATTACAAGCGCGCTTTGCAACCTCATCCTTTTCTTTATTATGAATCTCACGTTTTTGTTTATAACTCTTTTCAATCAAACTTTGATCAGACAGCAATTGAGCTCCGCCATGAACACGTAATATCTTATTTGCTTTATGAAGCTCGTTAAGATCTCTCCTGATTGTCATGTCAGAGACTTGCATGCTTTGAGCTAATTCATCTACTGTTACAAACTTTTGAGTATTGACCATTTGCAAAATAGTCTTTATTCTTTCACTTTTTAACATTGGTTACCTACTTTTAGAATTAGATTAAGCAACTAACTTAGTCAAACATTATTATAATTGTTCCTTTTTGTTTGTCAATGTTTGAAATTGTTCAAAGATAGTTGGCTACTTTTTCTTTTATTGTACTAACCTTTTATAAATTAAAACAGTTTTTTTAGGTATATAAAAAGCACACTTTGCAATTAAGAAGGTGTGCTTAAAATTTCATCGACTAATTAAAACTCCGTGAAATTGGCCAATTATGCTTTGCTTCAGCGGCCGAATTCACATAAAAATCCTCTGGCGTTAGTTGCGTTATTTCGCAAAATTCTTTAATCAAAACTGGACGGCTTAATTGTGACCAAAGACGTAAATTAGCTTGATCATCCGTTTTAGCCCAATAGCCAAGTTTGTTCAATTCTGGATGTTTTTTAACATCTATTTTTAAACCATTTTTCAAGGCGAACCTGTATATAGAGCTCCAAACTAGCTGCTTACCTTTATAACTCTTTGACAGTTGAGTAGAAGACTGATTTGATTTCATTGATGAACTCATCATATAACCTCCTAGCCTATATAGTTATAGTTATTTATACTTTTAGTATAGCACCTTTTAAGCAGGTATTACTGCTAGCCTAACGATGTAGGAATTTTTTTCCTTGGTATTTCTGAAATGCTGGATAGTGATCTTGGAAAAGACATAGTTAATAAGATGAAAATAAACGAAAACAGAGTCTATAGAAATGGTATTAAAATTAACTCTCACAGCATTGATGTTCTTTTTTGTAGTCCTGATAAAAACTTGTGTCTACATCTTGAAAACAGGTTAACCATCAGAATCAACGATAGAATTTAATTTATAAAAAAAAGAGTCCAGAAAGTTGTCTAACTTTCCGGATTCATTTCAATTTATAGTCAATATACGTATTTAATTGTTATATTTCTTATCACTAATAATCTTACCGTTACCAATTGACTTGATCTTTTGTGAGTCACTCTCATCCCCATCTTGGTGGAAGACGGCACCTGAATATAGCATTACTTGCTTATGCTCATAATCATCATGTTCAAAAGTATAAGTTATTTTGTAAACCACATTACTGCAATTTCCTGGAGCAGGTGATACCGAAACGACATTACATTCCATATCGTATTCAATAATATCATCATCATCGTTAAAGTTACCAACTTGACCATGAAGTTCTTGATATCCCTTGTTTTCTGCTCCACCAACAAAATCATCCTCATCTGGTGAATTAAATGCATTTTGTAGCATACTTTCCGCATCATCTTGGCTGATTAAGCCAGGCCATTCGGGCTTAATTACATTACTGCTACTGTCATCATCATCGTCAAAGCCAAGTTCATCGTAGTCAATCACCTTTGACTTGATTTCGTGACCACCAACTTTGATAACCACATAGATTTTCATATCATCAGTAGCAGGATAGTCCTTAAAGTCCTTTGTTCCATCTTTACCAACAGTGCCAGCTTTTTTATCATTGATATAAATGTCAGCACCTGCAACACTTTTAATCATGAAGTTAACTGTCTTAATGTTCATGTTAATGGCATCATTAGAAAAAATATTGGCTGTCTTTTCAGCTGCTAAGTTATGTCCTGAAGCAACTGACTTAACAGTTATATGATACTTACCTGGGAAAAGTGGATCCGTCTTTTTATAATACTCTTCCCCATTACCATTAACGCCGCCAACCTTTTTACCATTAACATAAATAGTCGAATTAGCGTGGTTTGTTTTAATCTGTGGCGAAAAAGTTTCAAACTTTAATGTGTATTTAGGGAAAAACAATAAATAGCGTCCCGACTGTACGAGCGAAACATTATCATAGTTATCACTATATTTAAGTGCCTCCCCCATCTGGTCAGCGGCTTTACTGTGGCTAAAATAATAATTCTGAGTTGGTTTTAAGGCAGCGTTTGTTACATGAACTGCTGGATTATCTGCAGTCACATATTGCGCCATATTTTCATGTGGATTTTTCAAATATGCTGTAATTTGATCAACTTGATTTTGACGTTGGTAATGGTTAGAGCCCCAAGCATAAAAGGCAATAAATGCTACAACTAAGATACCAAGACATGAAAAGATAATTTTATTCTTCTTTTTCATCGGTTGACGATTGACTGTTGTCGCAAGCTCATTTTTAGGTACACTTGTGCTCTTTTGGGTACCTTTCTTAGCACGATATTCCTGTCTGCTCTTTTTTTTGGCAGCTATCCTAGCACCACAGTTAGGACAAAATTCATCATTAGGCTTAATTAACTTGCCACAGTTGGGACAAAATTCAGATTCACTCATTTTTCTCACACCATCCATAAACTACATTGCGCCATTGATTCCGGACATGAATTCGTTAATAATCACGCGCAGAACCGAATTATAAATAATCGAATTAACAATTATGGTGCAAACAAAAATGATACCAAAAGCAATTAACATTCCATAAACTTTATCTCGTACTGCACCCTCGTGTGCTAATAAAGTTACTTCTTGCCCAATAAAGAATATCACTATCATTAAAAGAATTAGGAACAAAGAGAACCTAATACTATTAAGACCTAAGAGCATTAATAAAAAGAAGATTGCGGTAAGAATCAAGTTTAAATTACTTGCATGCGTGCTGGTATTTACAAAAGCAAAAAGGTTAGGATGACCATTATAGACAAATTTATATGCAGCAAAATGCGCTAAGATTATGATCGCTTCAAAAACTAAAATAATAATAAATACTCTGAAGACGATATTAAAAGAAAGGTCATAGTTTCCCCAACCCCGAGTACTAACCCCAAAGCTGCTAGCAAGGCCAATTGCACCAGTAATAAGTGCCTTAGCCAAAAAGTATAATCCTAAAATAAAAAGAAGATCTTCAACTAAAATAGTTACCCAGCCATACCAACTTTCAGTTGGTAAATTATTTTGCGCTGGTTTTTGCCAAGATTCCACTAACCATTGCCAGTAATGTTGGAAACGACCAGTGGAGGGGATTTGTGTCTGAACTTCCTCTACCGGTGCGGTTTCAACTTTAGCAGGCTCAGTGTTGGTTTGCTTAGTTTCTTGACCCAGATTAACATTACGCAAATCTGCACCACATTTCGTACAAAAGTTGACGTTCTTTTCCATTAGAGCGCCACACTTAGGACATTTTTTCATTACTAACTCCTTCTATATTCAGTAACAACATATACTTATTCGCCACTTTAATAACTGCATGTTTTTAGTTAACTATCTTATACTCCAAAATTCTCCCACAGTTTTTTAAAGTAAAAAGATACATATAATCACAGCAATAAAAGTGTCATACTAATCAATTGTAAAATTATCTAAAAACGCTGTCAATTTAGTTGCAAAATTAATTTTACTTGAGCAGATTATAGTAAAATATGTATTATTGATAATTAAAGAGGTTCGAGAAATGAAAATTGTAAACTTAGATAGCTATGCGTTAAATCCTGGAGATCTTGACTGGTCGCCTCTCAAAGAATTGGGTGACTGCACCTTTTATGATCGAACTCCAGTAAATGACGATAATGAAATTTTAAAACGAATTGGTGATGCCGAAATCGTTTTGACCAATAAAACTCCTCTTGACGAGCATGTGATTTCTACTGCTCCTAATCTCAAGTATATTGGTGTAACTGCAACAGGCTACAATGTAATTGACACTGAAGCTGCAACAAAAGCTAACATCCCCGTAACCAATATTCCTACATACGGCACTGATGCAGTTGCTCAATTTACTTTTGCCCTACTACTTGAAATTACCAGCCACGTGGGACTACACAATCAACTTGTGCATGATGGTCGTTGGAGTAGCAATCCTGACTTCACATTTTGGGCTAAACCATTAATGGAATTGCAGGGTAAGACCCTTGGCTTAATTGGATTTGGTAGTATTGCCAAAAAAGTAGCCGAAATTGGTCATGCTTTTTCTATGAATATCATCTTTTATAATCACCGTCCTAAAACAGATTTACCTAATTATGTAAAACAAGTCAGCCTGGAAGAGCTATACCAACAATCTGACATTATTAGCCTACACGTTCCGCAAACTCCAGAAACCACAGAAATGATAAATCAAGAAGCAATTAGTCAAATGAAAGACGGCGTTATCTTGATTAATACAGCACGTGGCGGATTAATCAGTGAAAAAGATGTTGCAGATGCGTTAAACGATGGCAAGATTGCTGCTGCCGGAGTTGATGTCGTCCAAAAAGAACCAATTTCAGCTGACAGTCCACTTCTTTCTGCTAAAAACTGCTACATTACCCCTCATATTGCATGGGCACCTCGCGAGACTCGCAATCGTCTTTTAGGAATCGTCGTTGATAATCTTCAGGCCTTTTTAAATGGCGAAAAACTAAATGTAGTAAACTAGACGCCATAACAAAAACCAGTATTCTAATCAGAATACTGGTTTTTTATTGATAAAAAATTAATTCCGTGCTTGACCTTGACGTTACGTCAACCAATATACTTGATTTTGCAAGTGAGGAGATTTTTAACCATGTCATATTCTATCAATGAACTAGCAAAACTAGCTGGCATTTCAACTCGAACTTTACGGTACTACGATAAACAGGGACTTTTAAAAGCGCGCAGAGACCCCGTAAATAATTATCGCTACTATGAAGAAACTGAAGTTGATCAACTTCAAAAAATACTATTCTTAAAGCTATTTGACCTGCCACTAGAGCAAATTAAAAAAGTTATGCAAACTTCACCAGAAACTCAATATCAAGTTTTACGAAGTCAGCGTAACAAATTAGTTGCAGAGCAACAATATCTGGATGATTTGATTAAGAATTTGGACAAAACACTTGCAACAATGAAAGGAGAAACACAAATGACAGACACTGAAAAATTTGCCACACTAAAAAAAGAGGTAATTAAGAATAACGAAAAGCAATACGGCATAGAAATTAGAGAAAAGTATGGCGACGCCCAAATAGATCGCAGCAATCAAAAGTTCAATTCTCTATCAGAAAATGAATTTTCACATTTTAAAGAATTATCTGCTGAAATTTTAACTGAACTAAAAAATTTGGCTAATACTACTGATATCAAGCAACCCGCTGCTAGACACCTGTTTGATTTACACAAAGAGTATTTACTAACTTTATGGCCAAAAGACCAATATTCTGCAAAAGCACATAAGAATCTCGCCAAGATGTACATATGTGACGAACGTTTTAGTAAATATTATGAAGAAGGCACTGGCAATCCTGAAGCTGCGAAAACGTTGAAAGCAATCATTGATTACTATGCATAATTCATCAAGTTAAGAACAAGAAAAAACAAGGGTAATGAAGGCTTCAAGCTTACATTACCCTTATTTTCTATTATCAGTCAGGATTCTAAATTCTTAAAACCGTTTCTGCTCCATAACCACAATGGATTTTGCAGGTCTGTTGGGACAAATTCAGTTCCCTGCAGTTCTTTCGCCCAGGCATCAATAACATAAGTTTGTACTTTTGAGCTTTCCATTTGTTCTTTAGTAATCAAACCTAATTTGTAACTAGCTCTGATTATATGACGATCAGCAGCGATGTATATATCGTTAGTGTTTTTCAAAGGAATTGCAGTGTAATTGCTAAGAACATACAGCCAATAATTACATAGCTTGGCTCCAGACAGATAAGGAAATTTTTTCTTAGCTTCTTTTTGCATAAAGTATCTGATTTTATTCACATCATCAGATAAATTTCTGGCAAAATTGATAATATTACCATCAGATAAATCAGTGAATGTCTGACACAATTTAAGCCAGATATTGGTTTGCTTATTCCTTTGCAGTGCAAGTCTATACTTGGTTAAGGCTTCCTGCACTTCTTCATAATCAGCATTTATGACCTTATTAGGTGAAAAGACAAAATTCGTTTCAGAATCTTCATATGTTTTTAGGGCACTTTCCCACAGAGTATAAGAATTTCTTTGAGAATTTAAAGCCATTGGCAAAGTGAAATAAAGTGCATTTTCATTCGAACTAGAATCAAGGCCTGGATTAGTATCCTCTGGCAGACTAGTATCACCAAGTTCACCATTCTGATACTTTTGATAAATTAGTCTTGCTTTTTCAAGAATTACATCAGACATATATTGTTAACCTCATTTCTTTACAATCAGTTAATATTTGCTAACTTTTTAAAGCTCTTAGATACTTATCCAAATATTCTTCTTCATCCCTAGGATGATACTGCGTAATAAAACGTGGATGCTCTAGTGGAGTGATTTTCTTGAATAACTTCAATTCTTTATTGATTTTATTCAACTCCTGAAAATTTTCACCACTACCAATGCAATAACATACCGACGTATCAATTCCAAACTCAACCTGCACTTTAAGTGCTGAAATTATAAAGGTAAGTAATTTATTTTCAACCTGCTTATTTTCATAATAGTTGCAATTTACACTGTTGCCTTTTGAATTAATCTTACTTATTCCTAAGGGGCAAACAAAGTTTAAGTAAAAATCGCTATAAAATTTTGTTCTCCCACCATATTTATCTATGACTCTATTTAGAAATGTAGAAGACGCATTACTTACATGAAAATTTTCTATTGAAATTCCTGTTTCTTTTTGGAGATTTTGAGCATCTTCAAAGGGAACTCCAGTTATGGCCGAACCTCTTCTTGCTGGTGAACTGCCTAATATTAGGCGGCGCTTGTTATTGTCATTAAAATATTTTCCGTAGAACAGTTTTACCAATTGGAAAACTTGCTTTTTATTTCTACCTCTATAAGGATTTATTATTTTATATGATTTAGGTATCTCAAGCGTTACTTTACCTAGTTCTTTATCAAAGTCGATAACTTTTTCCGAAAAAGCTTTCTCTTGTTCCATAAATGCCTTTTTCCATTAAGATATAAGCTCATACAATTAAATTATAGCATATGTGCATAGGTATAATTTACGTATTTTATTTTTACTACCAATATCTAACAAGGCACTGCACAGTACTTTAAATAGTCCTTTTAGTTATTAGAATTCCAAGTCTATTTCAAAAAACACTTCTAGTTTTCAAAATTAGTGTCGTTACTTTCTTCTGCACGACGTAAACTTTCTTGTCGAACAGCTTCGCGCCGTAAGTATTTTTCACTATTAAGAACTGTAGCAGCACCAGTAAGATAATCTATATCTAGCAGCGGAGAATCATTATCTAAAATTACTTGGGTTACTTTACCCTTCATTTTTAGTCCACTTATAGGTAACTTAATCTTAGTTTGTCTATTTGCCGGCGTAACGCCCACAAAGCTTAGTAGCACCTTACGGGCAACTAATTCATCTTGATAATATAAAGGAATTACAGCATAGTCGAGTTTACTTTGGGGGTGCTCGTTAATCCACTTGCGTAAAAAGTTTTCATAATAGAGCATTGCCTTTGAATTAGTATCATCCATACCAGTAGTAGATCCTTGATTCAAGTAAGCCGTCTCTGTAATTAAGTTACGCTTTTCATCATTTAAACCTGAAAATTGGTAACCAACTAAATGCCCTCTGTTAAAAGCCCAAGCAGTATATGGTTTGCCATTCTTAGTAGTTTCAATTTTATAATTATGCCAACCACTTGGATTAACAGTTAGCCTTGGTGCACGGGGTTCAGTAGGCAATTCTGAGCGTTTTACTTGAATATGACTACCTTGGGCACGACCTAAATTATCTAAGTCCAACAAACTTAGTTTTCTTTCCTCCTGATATGACCACGGCTTTATAAATGCCGCTTGCGTTTTATTGGGTGACAGCTTTATCTCTTTTGGCTTACTTGTCTTAGTTACCTGCTCAGACTCAGCAGCTGTAGCCGTTAAAGTTACATCATTTGTAGTTTGATATCCTGCTATTAGTCCAATCGCAACTAAAAATGTTGTTAGAAGTTTTCTATATTTCATTAGTTTAGACTTCTCCTTTTAAAATCAGCACCTTTATTATTAGTGCATTCTAGTGTCATTTTAATAGTATATTCTTATAACTGTATAAAAAATTATGACTAGCTAGTCAAGATACCAAGCGGTTAGTATGGTTGCTTTATAAACTTAGTGCAGTAAAAACAATTTCTGCTTTAACAATACATACATGGTTAACCTATCTCATCACTTAGCAATCACAATATATCATAAACTAATCATACTGCAATACTATATAAGGTACTATAAACTCATTATTTCAAGCTACAAATCGCAAACGTGTCAGTGATTAATCTTTATAGTTTTTCTCAAAAATTTATTTATTCTATTTAAGACAAGAAAAAACCTCTCAAAGAGATTTGAATACACTCTTTAAAAGGTTTTAACTCATATTAATTTATCTTATACTATTTCTACCTGCAACATTGCTTTATCAAGAGATATCTTGCTCTTAAAGTAATTGCAGGCTGTATCAACTTGCATTATATACTTTTGCCCTTATAGCAGCTTTGTTATTCATGTTACAAAAAGACGGTACTTAGTTTCTGAAACTTATCAACCAAAAACTAAGTATCACCATGCAGCAAACCTTTATTTTTCAAACATTAACTTTTTTCACTTTGATTTATTATGATTCACCATAAAATGTTCGCATAAAGGCAGCTCAACGTATAACATCTTTACTTTACAATATCCCGCCTTTCTTGAATCACAGCTTTAAGCTTTGCTGAATGCTTCTTCATTAAGTAACTTAGAAATTATCACCCATGATAATATCTTCATTCAATTTCATTATAATTAGCACTGCATTTTGCAATGCATATTTATAACAGAACTCACAATATAATTGACTTGCAGGAGGTGATTATATTGGTGTTCAAAATAAAATCTAGCCACAAAGAAACAGAAAACAAGACAATTAGGTTTCCTTTAAGCCTTACTCAAGAAATTGAGCAGGCAATCAAAGGTGAAGATGTAACTTTTTCAAGTTTTGTCATTCAAGCGTGTGAATACGCCTTAGATAATATGGAAAAAAACTCACAAGAAAAATAATAAAGCTAATTCACACACACTATATTTTATACTATGTATTACATTTTGCAATACATATTGCAATATATTATAGACACAAAAGACTATGTAAATTAATCTCTATTCTTTTTAAAAAAAATGGTACATGTTTTATAAAACGTGTACCATTTTTGTCCACAAATTCAAAATAAAAAGTCTCGACTACTAACATAAAGCGCAAGTAATCAAGACTTATCAAATTTAATTATATAATAATATGCTGATTGCCAGAATCGAACTGGCGACCTTTTCTTTACGAGGGAAACGCTCTACCAACTGAGCTAAATCAGCGCTTTTTACAACGTATAAATTATACCAGAACAAGAAAAGCCGTGCAATTGAATACACGACTTTTCTTATTTAGAGTAGACTACATAAGCTACTGGCAACTTTTCCACAAAAATCAAATTTTAGTTTAATTTCCAGTCTAAGCACAATTCTTGCTTGTGTAAAAGTTCAGGTAACTCATCACGGTCAATTGCCTTTGTATTTAACTTTTCACCCGTAATTTGTTTAGTAAATGAATCAATTCGTTTATTTGTATCACGCAAATCATAATAAGTTGTGACAACTTGATCGTAATCTCTCAAATTATCCACAGCAAAATCACGCGGATACTCATTTTCAAAGGTAGTAAATTCTAGTGGCAAACGTGGTTTTAATTGTGGCTCTTGATCAGGCACACCTACTTGCATCCCTAAAGCTGGAAAAGTCAGTTTAGGCAAGTCCAATACATCTAACATCGCCAACGGATGATCATTAATTGTTCCAAGTGGCACGTAACCTAAGCCCATGCTTTCCACAGCATTAGCCACATTTTGCCAAGCAAGCAGTGTGTCATCCAACCCCTGGAAGAAGATGTCAGTAGTGTGAAGGCGACCATCATCCTTACCTAACTGCTGCCGAATTTGTTGATTTCGGTATAAATCAACTACAAAAATAAAGAGATCTCCTTGTGCACCAACATATTTTTGCCCGCACAATTCTCTAATTTTTGCTCGTTTAGTTTCATCAGTAATATGTAAAAGCGTTGCATTTTGCATAAATAAACTTGTCGCAGTATGTTGAAAAACTGTGTATAAAGTCGTTAACTGCTCCTCAGTTAATTGTTGATCTTTAAATTTACGAATCGATCGATGGTTGACTTGTTGATCAATTGTTGCATTATGAATCATTTGACTACTTCTTTCCATACTATTTTGACTAACTTTTTACTTTGCTATATAAAACATTATAGCAGAAATATTTCAGCAACCTCTCTTGCACTATGCTAGAATTTAACTGTCTATAAAAATATTAATGGAGGAAATTATGCGTGTATTAGTTATTGGCGGGGCCGGCTACATTGGTTCAATTGCCGTCAAGCATTTAGTTGAACAAGGCTATGAAGTTGTTGTCCTTGACGCACTCTACACAGGCCATCGAAAAGCTGTTAATCCCAAGGCAAAGTTTTATCAAGGTGATATCGAAGATAAATTCTTAGTCAGTCAGATTTTACGTGAAGAAAAAATTGACGCAGTGATGCACTTTGCTGCCTACTCACTGGTACCTGAATCTGTTAAAAAGCCACTTAAATACTACGATAATAATGTTTCCGGTATGATTGCCCTTTTGGAAGCTATGAAAGATGCACAAGTTAAGTATCTTGTCTTTTCATCAAGTGCTGCAACTTATGGCATCCCCAATAAGTTACCAATTACAGAAGATTCGCCCCTAAATCCAATTAATCCTTATGGTGATACTAAGGCAATGATGGAAAAAATCATGCACTGGGCAGATAAATCTGAGGGTATTAAGTCTGTTGCTCTTCGCTACTTTAACGTCGCAGGAGCTTCAACAGACGGTAATTACGGTGAAGATCACGGACCTGAGACACACTTAATTCCTAATATTCTACGTAGTGCTATTACTGGAGACGGAGAATTTACTATTTTTGGTGATGATTACGATACTAAGGATGGTACTAACGTGCGCGATTACGTTGAAATAAACGACTTAATCGACGCTCATATCTTAGCGCTTCAATATTTAATGAAAACTGGTCATTCAGATGTTTTCAATTTGGGAACCGCGCATGGCTATTCAAATCTTGAAATTTTACAAGCAGCTCGTAGTGTTACCGGAATAGATATTCCTTATACAATCGGACCACGACGAGCCGGAGATCCCGACAGTTTAATCGCTAATTCTGACAAGGCAAGATCCGTCTTAAACTGGCAACCGCAACATGAAAGTGCAGAAGAGGCCATTGAAAGTGCTTGGCAGTGGCACCAAAAACATCCCAATGGCTACGAAGACAAGTAATAAAACGGCTTATAGTATATAGCTACTATAAGCCGTTTTTGTTTATTAAGGTATACAACTCCATATCTCGAAACTCACCATGATATTTTACTTCATCTGGTAATAATGCTATATGGGCAAAATTAAGTCTTTCCGCTATTGCGCAACTAGCCCTGTTTTCATGGTCAGCCAATAGGCTAAGTCGATGCAATCCTAATTGATTAAAGGATACTTCAACCAGCTTTTTAACTGCTTGAGTCATAATTCCTTTCTTCTGATACGCTTGCCCCAACCAATAGCCTATTTCCGCACTTTGATTTTTCAATTTAATATTATGGAGGTCAAGCATTCCAGCCGCATCGCCGTTAACTAGAACTACTAAAGCAAGTTTCTTATACTCTGCGGTTTCCCTACGCATTTGCTTAATAAAATCTATTTCATCTTCAACTACGTTAATTTTATCAGCCCATGGTAAAAAGCGTGCCAGTTCTACTCGATCGTGAACAATAATTTCATATAGCGCTTGTGCATGCCTTATTTCAGGTAAAACTAACTCTATTTCTTGGCCAGCAAACAAAAACTTAGCAATTGTAAACATTTCCATAACACTCCTTTTACCTATCTATTTTATTCCATGATACTACTGTTTTCATCTTTTTTTAATACTAATAATTCAAGGTAGTTAAACTAGTGCTATAATCGATTATTGTAGTATAAAAATACATATCTAGAATTTGGAGTGATTAGATGGATGACGAAAACGAAAATAATAGTTCTGGTTATGAACGAACCTTAACCAATGCCCATATTCAGTTAATTGCACTAGGCGGTACAATTGGCACTGGTTTATTTTTGGGTGTCGGCAACAGTATTAGAATGGCCGGTCCAAGCGTCATTTTAATTTACATGATTGTCGGTATTTTTTTATTTTTATTGATGCGGGCCCTGGGTGAATTAATTGTCTCCGACCTATCCAAGCATACCTACATTGATTTTATTCAGAAATATTTAGGTAAAAATATTGGTTTTATTTCCGGTTACCTGTATTGGATTAGTTGGGTCACGCTAGGAATGGCTGAAATGACAGCTTTAGGAATCTATTTTCAATATTGGTTCCCACATTTGGCAACCTGGATTCCAGGTCTGGTTACAATTGCTATCCTGCTTTTTATTAACTTACTTTCTGCTCGCCTATTTGGAAACCTAGAGTTTAGTTTTGCAATCGTCAAAATTGTCACTGTGATTGCTTTTGTCATTTTGGTAGCTTATTTGACCATTACTGGTGGAAAAACCAATTTTGGACCAGTAACTTTCGCAAATTTAACTAATAATGGTGGCTTCTTTGCCAAAGGCGGTTCCGGCTTTTTCGCTGGATTTCAAATGGTAATTTTTAGTTTTGTCGGTGTTGAATTAGTTGGCCTGACGGCAGCCGAAGCACAAAATCCTAAAGTCACAATTAAGAAAGCAATTAATGAAGTTCCACTACGAATTATTTTGTTTTATGTTTTGGCAATTGTTGCAATTCTAATTGTTATTCCTTGGAATAAGGTTTCAACTAGTTCCAGTCCTTTTGTACAGACTCTTGCAGCAACTGGCATTCGTAACGCTGGTTCAATCATTAATTTCGTTGTGATTTCTGCGGCCGTTTCATCAACCAATAGTATTTTATATAGTGCGGGACGATTACTTTTTTCTGTTACCTTTAATGGAAAAGGTAAGTGGAACAAGACCTTTGGTCATTTAAGAAGACAATTACCTCAAAATGGTCTAATTTTATCCGCCTGTTTGATGGCTCTTGCACCCTTTGTCATTATCTTAATTGGCAACCAGGCTTTTAATTTCATTTCTTCTACTTCTACCAGCATGTTTATTATCATCTGGTGCTTAATGCTCTTAACTCATATTGCGTATCGTAAACAGACCCATGCGGCCAAATTAGGTGATTTTAAAATGCCAGGATTTCCCTATTTGGATTATTTAACCTTACTGTTTTTTATCATGATGATTATTTTATTACTCATCTTGCCAAATAATCGTGTATCAATGGTTGCGGCTATTTTGATCTTTATTTTCTTATCTGCTTTAACCAAAATATGGCAAAAAGAAAAAGCGTGCTGAAACAACAGTAACTTCATTACGTGATAAAGTTCGTGATTATTTACGTATTGAGGGTAAAATCAACTCATTTACTAAAAACCAATAGAAAAAGTTCCTAAGTAGATATCTACTTAGGAACTTTTTTAATTACGTGTAAATCTTCGCTTTAAATTTTGCCATAGACTCAATGCCTGTCGCATATGATCAGCCGGAACATAGTTACGGATTGCCCGTAATGTCTTTTTATTATTTTTAGTAGTAAAAATAAATGTTCCACTAGCGCGAGTTCTAACTTCAAATCGCGGAATATACTTTCCTTTAAAATGAACGTCGGCCACTACATAAGTAACTTCATTCCACGGTATTTGGACATAGTCAGAAAGATTGCGATCATTATAAAATTCAATTGCTTTATTTCCAACCATGATGTTGCCATATGAAGCAACTGCCCGAAACCACGTAGCGTCAGTCGTCAAATCTACTTTGGTATTCTGTGATTCAACCATTTTTTAAATTATGTGTAAAACGTGTAGTAGAACACCAACAACAAAGATAGCGATAATAATAACGATTGGTGAAACTTTCTTCTTCAATAGCCACATACATAAGAAAGTTAACAGCAAACCTGCCAAACCAGGAATCAAGGTATCCAAGTTGTTTTGTAAAGTGGTTACCTTGAATTTAGTAAGCGATAATCCGTTACTTTGATCGATCAAAGCCTGTTGAATTCCCTTTGCCCCAGCAGGAATCGAGTTCCAATCAATGTACGCACCCTTTTGAAGCGGTGTTTTTGAAACTATTGGCGTGAATTGAATGTTTACCCAACGTTCAATTAGCGAACCAAGAACAAACATCCCCATCATTGAAGCACCACGGGTAACTTTTTGTAAAAGACCACCAGAAACATCATTAGTAATTGCAGAACCTGCTTTATAGCCAAATTCTTGTGTGTACCACATAAAGGCAATTCTGATGACATTCCAAAGTACAAAGAACAAAATAGGTCCTAAAAGGTTGCCTTGGATAGCCATTGATGCTCCCAAAGCACCAAGGATTGGACGAACTGTGTACCAAAATACTGGGTCACCGACACCAGCCAAAGGTCCCATCATTCCGACCTTAACACCTTGAATAGCTTCGTCTTGAACTTCAGCACCATTTGCTTTATCTTCTTCCAAAGCAAGCGTAACACCTAAAATTGGTGAAACTAGGTAAGGGTGAACGTTGAAGAAAACTAAGTGACGTTCAAGTGCTGCAGACATATCATCCTTGTTTGGATATAGCTTTCTTAATGCAGGAATTAATGAATATGCAAAACCACCGTTCTGCATTCTTTCATAGTTCCATGATGCTTGTAAAAATTGTGAGTGCCACATCACGTTGAAGCGGTCGGCTTTACTTAATTTGATTTTTTGATCAGCCATAATAAAATCCTCCTCTTAAATATCACTTTAATAGTCGTCAATGATATCGCCGAGTGGATCGCCGGTACCTTCATTATCTGAACTCTTGTTGCCATTACCACCCTTAGATTCAAGAGCTAAGTACATTACGGCAAGAGCCAAACCAATTGCACCTAATGCAATTAAAGTTAGGTCCTTGATAGCAGCTAAAGCAAAACCAATTGCAAAGAATGGCCAAACTTCACGGCTAGCCATCATGTTAATAACCATTGCATAACCAACAGCTACGACCATGGCACCACCGAGTGACATACCATCACTTAACCAAGCTGGCATTAAACCTAACCAATATCTAACAGTAGATGCTGGAATAGCTAGCAGTAAAGCAGCTGGAATAGCAATTCTTAATCCCTGCAAGCAAACAGCAACCCATTGCCACATATTAATTTTGCGCCAATTTCCCTTTTTAGCATCAGCGTCCATGATATGCGCAATACCAGTTGAAATAGTACGTACAATCATAGTTAAAAATAGTCCGGCAACAGCTAAAGGCATAGCAATACCTGTAGCCATACCAATTCCTTTGGTGCCCTGACCACTTTGAACCAAGATAATAGCTGAAGCTACTGAGGCTAATGCGGCATCAGGTGCAACTGCAGCACCAATGTTAGCCCAACCTAGGGCAATCATTTGTAAATAACCACCTAAGATAATTCCTAAATCTAGATGTCCCGTAACCAATCCAATTAGTGTACAAGCAACTAGAGGTTGGTGAAATTCCCATTGATCCAAGATACCTTCCATACCTGCAAGAAAGGCAACTAGAACAACTAAGATCATTTGTATAGCGTTCATTTTTTTGCTCCTACTCTTTTATTTCTTTTGTTCATCCAACAAGCTTTGAGCCTTATTCAAAATTGCGTCCATATTACCGCCTTTATCAGTTGGTACTTTTCGTACATCGAACTCAACTCCCATTTTTTCAAGTTCGCGGAAAGTATCAACGTCGTCTTGATTCATTGACAAGACGTTATTAGCGTTAACATCACCAACTTTATAAGACATTGAACCCACGTTGATAGTCTTAAGGTCAATACCAGCTTTAATAACTGTTAGAACATCCTCAGGATTTTCAAACAGCAATAATGCATGAGTATTACCAAAGCGAGGATCATTTGCAATTTCAATCATTTTCTTGATTGGAACAGTATGAGCCTTAACACCAGCAGGTGCAGCTTCACGAATCATGCTCTTACGCATCTCATCTTTTGCAACACTGTCTGAAACAACAATAACGCGATCAGGATGCATTGCTGGTATCCACCCGGTAGCAACTTGACCGTGCAATAAACGTGAATCAATTCTAGCTAGAACGTACTTGATGTGTCCATCACCAACTACTGTTCCTTCTGGAATAGATTTTGCAGGTTTAGCTACACCTGCACCACCTTGAACTGAAGCTTCAGTTTTTGGCATTAAATCTGTTGGTTTAGTTTTAATGCCATCCTTAGCAGGCTCAATAATAGCAGTGGCAATTTCTTTTGCAGTATGATCAGGATTGGTCATTCTCTGCGTTAGTGCTTCAACAACCATTGGTAAATTCATACCAGAAACAACTGCCCAGTTTTCATGATCTTCTAGTAAACCGTTTGCTTGATTAAACGGTGTCCCACCCCAAAGATCAACAATTAACAACACTTCATTCGAATCATCAAATGAGGCAATTGCATCTTCCATCTTGCTCTTAATATCTTCTGGCCCTTCATCAGGCGACAAAATAACATGAGCAAAATTGTCTTGTTCTCCGAATAGCATTTGCGCAGACTGCGCAATTCCATCGGCAAAACCGCCATGGCTGGCTAACACAATTCCTACCATGAGCTTTTCCTCCTTTTAGATAAAACGTATCCATTTACATTATACACCTAAAAAAGAGCTATAAACCGCAGGCTTATCACATTCTAATCTTATAATATTATTTATTTAATAAAAATATAGTACAACAAAAAAGAGGATCAATAAAGATCCTCTTTTCTTGTACTTTGCTCCGGCTGTCAGACTCGAACTGACGACATCTTGATTAACAGTCAAGCGCTCTACCAACTG
>NZ_JACFPH010000006.1:0-58481 GCF_016102085.1 Lactobacillus sp. M0390
TTCAAATAATTTTGCTGTCTTTGTTTGCTTTCTTCCAAATCAATGAAATTATCACAGTTGGTATTGGTTTTGGTAACCCAGTTAATGCTGGATTAATTGCAGGACTAATTGTTGGTGATGTGAAATTAGGTTTGGCCGTAGGAGCAACATTGCAGTTAATGATATTAGGTGTCGGTACTTTTGGTGGTGCTTCGATTCCTGATTATGCCACTGGAGCAATCATAGGTACTGCAATTGCGCATATTTCAGGAAAAGGCATTAACTATGGTATTGGTGTTGCTATTCCAGTTGGTCTATTGATGGTGCAACTTGATATTTTGGCTCGTTTTACTAATACCTACTTTGCACACAGAATAGATAAGGCAATCGATCGTAACGATGATAAAGCTGTTGTACGAAATAGTCTTTATGGCGCTATTCCGTGGGGGCTTTCAAGATCAGTTCCTGTACTGTTAGTGTTGATTTTTGGTGAAGCATTTGTCAAAAATGTACTGAACTATATGCCACAGTGGTTAATGGGTGGATTAAAATCTGCCGGAAGCATGTTACCAGCAGTTGGTATTGCTATCTTAATGCATTATTTGCCTATTAAAAAATTTGGTGCATATATGATTTTTGGCTTTGTAGCCGCTGCTTATTTAAACATACCGATGCTTGGTGTTGCACTTGTCGGAGTCGGCTTTGCCATTAATCATTATAATTCTATTATTCATGATAAAAACCAGTCTGGTAGCGGTAATGGGTTAAATACAGAAAAAGCTGCTGAAATGAGTGTTGATGATAAAGGAGTAATTACAGGTGATGAAGAATAATACTACAGAAAAAACTCCGACAACGCAGAGTCATAAGTTAACTAAAAAAGATATTCGTAGCGCTAATTTACGCTGGATTTTTACCTCTGCACTAAGCTGGAACTACGAAACTATGATGGCTCCAGGCTATGTTGGTTCACAAATGCCAATTTTACGTAAGTTATATGGTGATAAGCCTGAAGATATGAAGAAAATGATGCGTGTGCAGTCCGAGTACTTTAATACCAGTCCGCATATGGGCTCCATTATCCAAGGTGTCGACATTGCCCTAGAAGAAAAAGAGGGTATTGATTCAGTTGATGGTATAAGAGGTGTTAAAACTGGCCTTATGGGACCATTTGCTGCTGTAGGTGACACCTTATTAGGTACCGTTCAATCCACTATTTTTGGTGCGATTGCATCATATATGGCTCTTAAAGGTAACCCGTTTGGTGCTATTTTATGGATGGTTGCATTAGGTATTATCTACATTTGGTCTTATACTTGGATGCCATTTGCCTATAAACAAGGGGTCAACCTAGTTACTTCAATGAGTTCTAAGCTTAACGCATTGACTGACTCAGCAACCCTGCTAGGAGTGACGGTTGTAGGAGCTTTGATTCCAACTGTTATTACTTTAAAAATCCCGTTAATCTTTAGAGCTGGAAAAGTTTCAATGAAGTTGCAGGATATTTTTAATCAGATAATGCCATCATTGTTGCCAGTTTTACTAGTTGCCTTTATTTATTGGCTGCTAGATCGTAAACATATGAACTCTACTAGAGCAACTTGGTTTGTTTTAGTATTGGCTATTATTTTATTCAATTTAAAAATTGTTGCATAAAACATAGAAATTTAAATATAGTCAGATTATCTGCTGAAAAAAGCCTGTTGCAAAAATAAGCAGGTAAATTGAGAAAACGCGGATGGATTGACAATAATGATACAACCGTATTTTCTTTGATTTACAAAAGAATATTTGATAGCATAATTGCAAAAAATGCTGTAATAGCAGATTATGTTTAGATTATCAGGTTCTAAAGTTTATATTTTTAAAACAAATTTTAATAGCACCTGTATAATAACCAAATATGAAAGATGAGAAGATAAAATAAAATGGCTAATATCAGACAGGTAGCTCAATTGGCAGGTGTTTCGGCTGGTACAGTTTCACGAATCTTAAATAATGACACTTCCCTAAGTGTAACTGATCAAACGCGTATAAAAGTTTTGGCAGCTACTAAAAAGTTGAATTATCATACAAAAAATAAAAGTAAAAAGAGTCCCGTCATTGGCGTGCTGACAACTATGAATTTAGACCAAGTAGCAGAATATACATATTATCAGCAAATAAAGCAGGGGATTATTGAAGAACTAAAAAAAGAGAAAATGACGTTAAGTTCGATCTACTATTTGAATAAATCTTTGGACAGTTCATTTTGGGACCGATTATATTATTGGGACGGCGTAATTGTTATTGGTAGTTTATCCGAATCAGCCATTACTGAATTAAAAAAATTGAACTCTAATATTGTAATTATTGAGGCAAGATATAAAAGTAATTCAGTAAAACTAGTTAATGCTAATTTAACTGCTGGGGTAAAAGAAGCTTTAGCACAGCTTGAAAAGTTTGCTCAAACTAATATCGTATATGTTGGCGGTCCGCGTTATATGACTAACTTGCAAGGAGAAAAAACTCAGGCAAAAGGTGAAGTTCGTTTAAATTGTTACCGAGAGTGGATGAAGCTGCATGATCAGGATGAATGCTCAATCAGTACTTCTGGTTGGAGTATTGAAGATGGGGTTCAAGCTGGCAAACAAATTGTCCAATTACCTATTTTTCCTAAGGGAATTTTGGCTGGAAATGACCAAATAGCAATCGGAATAATGAGAGAATTGTACACAAAAGGCTTTCGTGCTCCTGAAGATTACCATATTATTGGATTCGATAATATTCAAATGTCCAAATATTATATTCCAAGATTATCATCAGTTTCAGTTCCGGAAAAGGACTTAGGTACAACTGCTGTCCATTTAATTAGAGAAGATATATTAGAGAATAAGTCGCGTGCTGCTACTACGCTACTGGAAGTTGAACTAATTTTGCGAGAAAGTACTGGTAATTAGTTTGGGAGGAAAAAATGGAAAATTATTATCCTGAGCAGTTAAGTGGAGATCAAACGAAGATTTTACTCACAAATCCTGATCGTGGTTTTCGCTTTGAAGTTTATTTGGATGTAAAAACGGGTAAAAGCATATATGAATATGCGGAGGAAGATGCTATTTCCGTATTAAAAAGAGAAGCATCACTGTATACAGATGATCAGCCACAAATAGTACAAGTCTATTTTTACTTAACAGGTTACCAGCATGCCCCTTTAGATGCACAAGCTTTTGACCATATGAATGCATTTTTTGAGGAGCTGGCTAAATTAAATTTAAAAGCATTACTTCGTTTTGCTTATATTTCTGAAGATAAAAGACCTTATAGACAGGCTCCTAGTTTGCAGAGAATACAGCAACATTTGGAGCAATTATCTGGCTGGCTCCAGGAACATCGCCAGCAAATTCATGCTTTGCAGGCAGGCATTATTGGACCTTGGGGAGAATGGTCTGCCCATGCTCGAGAAACAACTGATGAATCAGCAATTCTGCATAGTTTGCTGTTAAATTCTCCTCAGGATCTAACTGTACAGGTACGTTACTTAAATATAAAAAATCGCAATATAGGTGCTGCTGAAAAAGAGAATGAACAACGAATTGGTTTTCATGATGACTTTTTAATTGGCATTGGACATGAGTGGAACACAGCGGGTAAAAATTATGATTCAAATGAGTATCAACAATTAATAAGAGATTCAAAAAAAACAATTGTTGATGGCGAAAGTATCTGGCTATTTGCCAATCCTATGTATTTAAAAACAAAATACGTAGATCCTGAATTGACCACACAAAGAATGGTTGAAAATCATTTTACTACCTTAAGTATTGCGCATAATTACCATGAGATAAAAACTAATTCATATTATAATGTGACTTTAGAAAATGAATTAAAAAGAACTGGCAAACCCGAGGGTCTAAAATTTCCTCAAATGGGCTCATTTGAATATTGGAAACATGTCCCTGTTACGCCAGATTTACTAGATAAAAAGAACTGGCCTTATCAAAAATCATGGTTTTTGAACCAAAAGAATCAGACAATTGAACGTAATTATTTTGAATATTTACGTGATTATTTAGGCTACCGTTTAGAAGTTAAACAAATAAGTTATAACTCCACTTTAAATGCTGCCATTTATCTCACACTGAAGAATACCGGTTTTGCCGCTCCTCTGGCTTTGCAGAAAATAGAGTTATTTGCTGCAGATCAACAACAGAATATTATTGGTAAAGCTTTCGTGGAAAAAAGTGCTTTACAAACTAACCGAGAAGTAACTACAGTTATTCCATTGACTAAATCTGAACAGCCTGACAAAGTCGGCGTTAAATTACTTGCCACTAATGGTAGTACGGCACGTCTGGCTAATGAGTGTCAGTGGGCAGATGGCATCAACTGGTTTAAATTATGACTGAGGGGATCATCATGAAAAAAGTATTTAAAAAATCAACTTTAATAGCTGTATTTTTAGGACTGTTTCTTTTACAAAGCCAGCAAAGTTTATCTTCAGTAAAGGCTGTAGCCGTTACTGGATATGATGAAAAGCCCTTAACCGAGCAGCAAAATCAAGAAATGGCAAACAATACCGATCGCGGCTTTCGGTTAGAGTTAAATTTAAATGTTAAAACCGGCATGGGACTATGGAGCAATGCGGATAAAACAGGAATAGCGCAAATGAAAAATGCGACAGCTACATTTGCTGATGATAATCCGCGACTTGCACAAGTATATTTTTATCTGACTGATTATAAAAATAAGCCACTAGATAAAACTGCCTTTAATAATATGAATCAATATTTCAAAAAGTTAAAGCAAAACCATTTACAGGCTGTATTACGTTTTGCATATATTTGGGATGATGCTCATCCCAAATCTCAGGAACCTACAACTGAGCAAGTGGTTGCACATATTAAGCAGCTAGCTCCTTGGATTGCTCAGCATCGCGATCAAATAGCTAATTTACAAGCTGGATTTATTGGAGCTTGGGGGGAATGGGATAGCGGAGCACGCAGTCGCATGAATGAAAAAGCAATTCTGCAGGCATTATTAGCTAATACCCCTAAAGACTTATTTATCCAAGTCAGATATTACAACATCAAGTCGCGGAATATTGATCCGCAGAGTTCTGACTGGCAAAGAGTTGGATTTCATGATGATTACTTGATTGGTCGCCCTCACGAGTGGAATACCGCAGGTGCAGATCCTAATTCTGCTGAATGGAAGGCGATGGCAGAACAATCTCAGACTGTACCGGTTGACGGTGAAATGATTTGGGGTTCTGCCAATGCATCAGACAATAACGGTCAGTTAATTTCTGCACCACTGATTGCTCACCGCCTTGCAGTTGATCATTTTACTTCATTGAGTATAGCTCATAATTACAAAGAAGATGGCAAGGACTATTCTTTGAGTTCTTGGAAACGGCAATTAGTAACACCAACTCTTTTAGAGCAATATAAATTACCGTATCAAAAATCATGGTTTAAAGACACTAATGATAATGAAATAAGCCGTTCTTGGTATGAATATATTAGGGATTATCTGGGTTACCGATTAGCAGTTAAAGATATTAGCTATCAAGCAGATGAGAAGAGTATTGACTATCAAGTTAATTTAACTAATTATGGCCTGGCTGCTCCTGTTTTAATTAATAAAGCAGAATTGGTATTACTGAATGCATCTAAAAAGGCAGTGGCTACTAAAGAAATAACAGATGTTGCACATTTGCAATCGCTTCAAGTTTTGCCAATTGAATGGCAAGTAGACAAAGCGCTGGTCAAAAAAGCAAAATATTTAGCTTTCAAGTTTACTGGCTATAGTAATACAGGAAACCGCTTGGCAAACAATATAGCTTTTGCTAAGGGATATAATTATTTGCTGACACTTAAATAAATAGTTATAAAAAGACAAAAACCAATAAATTACATTTCAAAACGATAATTTATCGGTTTTTTATTTACGATAAAAATTAAAGACAAAATTTACTTATTTTTTTTGATCCCAATTAGCATTGATGCATTGTGTCGAGCTTGTTTTAAAGCAAATTTTACTATTACACGCAAAGCAAAGAAAAGCATTTTGTTAATGGGCACTTGGTTCTATTCATGATTCCCTTTGTGCTAGTTGTTGAAGCTCAAAATTTAGGGGGGGATAACTACCGCTAGTGGCGATCATACTATGATTTTCTTGAGATTAATATTAGTTATTTTGACAGCAGTATATTGCGCAAACAAGAAAGAAACTTATGACAATTTAAACTCCCAGGAAGGCTGTATTTTTAGTTTGCAAAATCGGGAAGTTTTAGGTGATCCACAAATTTATTTAGTTTATATTCTCAATTTTGTGGCTATTTTTGTTTTTTAAGAATAAATAATAATGGGTAAATTGTAAAATGAAGTTATTTCTAGTTATGCCGCATTAGCAGCTTCTTTTTTATTAGTAGAATAAACTACCTTTACTATTGTTACCAAAACAATTAAACAAGTTACACATAATAGTGTTAATGCGATAGTAATACCGAGCGAAGCAGTAATTGTAGTAAAAATAGTTGTTACAACTGGTACAGTCACAACTAAAATAGTGTTAAGCATTCCCATAGTTGATGACAAAATATTTTTATCAACAGCTTCAACAAGCCACTGCGTTAATTTAGGGCTAGCTGTACCAATAAATACTGCAAGGCTTGCCATGATAGGTAGGCAAATAAAAATATTTTTAATAAGCATTGTACCAATAACTGCGATACTTAGAACTGTTGAAATAATTGCGATAGTGAATAATGACATTTTCTTGAATAATTTTGTGCCTACAATACTACCAAGTGCCATACCAGCAGTCATTACACCTCCTATTAGAGCAATCGTGAAACTGTAAGTTCCAATGACCATAGAAGACTTATTACCAGCGATTACGATTGAAATTAAAGGCTCAATTGTTCCTAAGACTCCATTTAGTAAGGCAATTACTAGAACGACCGACAATAATCCCTTTGCTTTTTTTACTTGTTTGAATGATAAAGCAATTGTTTTAAAGAAGCCCTCTTCATTAACTGAAGTAGCTTCTTCTTGAGGACGAGTCTTGTAATAATTGCGACCGACGCTGGCAAAAAGGACACCTGCTGCTAGAAATGTTAAGGCATTGAAGATTGCTAGGCTTGAATAAGACATGAAAAGTAATAAACCAGAGCCAATGAATTGTGCAATCATATTGATAATACCGTTGATTCCACTAACAAATCCTTCAGCTTCAGCAACTTCATCATTTCCAACAATGTTAACAATTAGAGGCATTTGAAGGCCACCAGAGTATGAACCGGCAATATCTGACACTAAGTTAATGCCAATAACAGCTAAAACTAGGTTCCAGCCAGCAAAACCACTAGCGAAAAGTAAGCCGACGATTAGATAGAGTCCAAAGCGTATAACTGCTAACCAAACCATTAACTTGAATTTGTTTTTTGTACGGTCAGCTAAATATCCACTAAGAACTTGAAAAATTTGAGGTACTGATTCTGAAATTGAAATCAATGAAATAGCCAAGGCGTAATTTCTTAATTTACTTGCATAAGTAATAAGTGCTAAGTAAAACAAAATATTGCCTGCACCAGATAAAAAACTGGCGATTGTAAATTTTCTATAATCCTTATTCTTTATAAAAATGTCCATAATTTATAACTCCTAAATCAAATTTTATATATATTAAGTTATAACTTGGATATAATAAGGATTATCAAAAATGTCACATTTGAATGTTAAACGCCAAATTCGAATGAAATTAAGGAGGGGCACTAATGACAATAGGACAATTGCTAAAGCAATATCGAATTGAGAGCTCGAAAACACAAAAAGAATGGGCTGGTAATACGATTAGTACATCATATTATTCAAAAGTTGAAAAAGATCAGCATAGAATTACAGCTGAGGATTTGATTGCATTATTGCGTGCTAATAACATTAAATTGTGGGAATTTTTTGGCAAGCTTAGTCAAGAAGATAAAGTAAGATATGACGAAAACAGAGATATTGGCGAGGCAATGAATGAAGCGTTTTATCATAATGATAAGGATCAGCTTAAGGATATTAAAAATGTTATTGCAAATAGCGAAATAGCTGATAAAGAAGATCAGTTGTTATTTATAAATGCAGTTATAGCCTTAGTTGGTAATCATAACGTAGAAAATCTTGATGAAAAAGATCAAATTGAGTTGAAAGAAAAGATTTTTAATATTTCTGATTTTGACGAAAGTAAATTGGCTCTATATTGTAACTTTATGACACTTTATGATCTTGATAACAATTTGTTAATAAGTCGGCGAGTAATTACACAATTTCGCTATTCGGGGAATTCGAATGTTCAAGAAACAATATTAGCAATAGTGATTAACATTTTATTTATGTGTATTGAGGAAAATAGATATAAAGAAACAGAATTTTTTATTCAAGTAGCTGATCAAATTAGTACTAAGCCGAACTTGTTTTTTTATAAAAACTGCATTTTTATACTTAAAAATATAGTGAATTATCACTATGAAAGAAAGGATGAGTATTTAAATAAGGCTCGAAGGGCAATTGATCACATTAGTTCGTTGGGCATGCCGGAGTATAGTAAAGATGTGAAAGGTTTTTTTGATAAATATGGAAGAAATTAAAAAAGGTGTATTTGATATTTAGAATTCAAATACGCTTTTTAGTGTCTTCGGTTAAATCGGTAAACTATAAAGTTTAATAGAACTCAGAATGTAAAAAAGCTCGAAAGCTAAAAAACTTTCGGGCTTTTAGTCTAAATTCTATTTTTAGCAAAGCTTATTAATATAAAAATCCTTTGTAGTGATGCTTGGTTAACTTTTTAGCAAGTTTAGCTGAGCGATACCAGTGGGAGGTATTATGTATGCTCGTTCCATCAATTGTGTTTGCAATTGATAATACTTGGTGACCCTTAAGTTTAGAACAGTTGAAAAATTCACCGCCGTTTTCACCCCAGCCACCGTCTTCGCCATCATCACCAGTATCTGGTATGCCGATTTCAGCAGGTTCATTCCATTGCTTTACATTTAACCAAGTAATACCTTTTTGTTTCTGATAGCCGGGGATGAATATCCAATTAGCTCTTTCAAAATCTGGTTTATCGTGAGGTATATATTTATGTATTACGTTAGGTTGAAATTCATTTAAAGTATACGTTGTTTTAGTTATTTTTACTTTACTAAGATCTTTTTCAAACCCGTTAGTATAATACTGGTACCAAGTTCCGCGCATGTTTTTAGGAAAAACAGTAGGGACTTCTTTTGCTTGAACGGTATTCGTTGTGTTACATACACTTCCGACGCCAACAACTACACTGATTAATGTTAACACTGTGATAATTTTTTTCTTTAATTCCATTTTATTTTTCCTCCCCACTTTTACTACTAACCTATATTATATACCACTATATAATAATATGAATAAAGTAATAACAATAAAATTGCTAAGTTATCTATTTAGCAGATTCATTTGCACACATAATGATCAATATTTTTAAAAAATACCATACGAAAAAATAAAAAAGTCGAATGTGACACTTTTTAACTTGTCTCACCCCTTGAAGGTATTATCTGTATAAGAAAAAGATTAAATTATAGGAGAAAAGCAAATGATTAAATTTAATATTCGTGGTGGTTTTGGTGATTCTACTAAACCTGATGTAAATATCCGTGAGCAAGATAACCTTTACTTGGCGGTAAATTCAAAATGGTTGCAGGAGAATCCTGTTCCTGCAAGTCAGCCGTGGATTGATGGTTTTGACATAGCAGAACAGCAAACGCGTAAACACCTTTTAAAAGATTTTTCTGCTTTTGTTGCTGGTAAAAAACCAGTTCCTCAAGTTAAGAACTTTAACAAAGCAGTTGAATTTTACCGTGTAGCTGAGGATGAAGAAAAAAGAGCCGCTGACGGTGCCGCGCCAATTAAGGAAGACTTGACCTTTTTAACCGGACTCGACAATTTAGCAGATATCAATAAGAACTTGGCGAATTTGTTGCTAGCCGACAACTTGCCATTTAAATTTGAAGTGGAACCAGATTTTAAGGATGCACAACTAAATATTGTCACTTTTTACCGGCAAAATTTGATTTTGTCCGATACCAGTTATTATGGTAATGAAAAAACCGCTAACTTGCTTGATGTTTGGCAAAAGCAAACCGTTAATTTGCTGGTAATGAGTGGTGTTCAGCAGGATAAAGCTGAGCAATACGCCGCAGGAGCAGTTACGCTGGATCAGCGTTTGGCCCAGGTCTATCAATCAGCAGAATATAATTCTGAGATTGAAAACATATATCATCCAGTGAGTGTGACAGAATTTGAAAACCATAGTAAAAATATTCATTTAGCTGCTTTGCTGAAAGAAACCGGACTTGAAGCCGCTAAGAAAGTTAATGTTACTGAACCAGGCTATTTAGATAAATTTGATGAATTGTTTAATGAAGAACATTTTGCTGAATTAAAAGGCTGGCTAATCGGGTATTTTATTAATCAAGCGGCACGGTATTTGTCACATGAATTTCGAAAAGCAAGATTACCACTAAGAAAAGCAATGTACGGAGTAGATTCTTTAGATGAAGATGAGCGCTTTTCTTATGATGAGACGGTCAGATTATTTGGTGATGTCATTGGCCAATACTATGGCGAAAAATACTTAGGTGCTGAAGCCAAAGCCGATGCTACTAAAATCGTTAAAAATATGATTGCGGTTTACCAAGATCATTTAAAAAAGAATTCTTGGCTGTCAGATACAACTAAGAAAAAGGCGCTAAAGAAGCTAGACACTTTAGTCTTAAAAATCGGTTATCCAGAGCATGTTCAAAGATTTTATGACGAGTTCAAAGTAACGCCAACTACAGAAGGCGGCAGTTTATATAGTAATGTTAAAGCAAATAGTCAAATTAAACTTAAGGATAACTTTGCGGATGTCAACAGACCGGTTGATCAATCACTTTGGATGATGTCGGCGGTAGAACCAAATGCTTGCTATAATCCGCCAAGTAATGACATTACTTTCCCAGCACTTTTACTCCAAAAGCCTTTTTATGACCTACATCAGGATCGTGCAGCTAATTATGGTGGTTTTGGTACAGTTGTAGGACATGAAATTTCGCATGCGTTTGACAACAACGGCTCGCAGTTTGATGAGTTGGGTAATATGAAAAACTGGTGGACTGACGAAGACCAGGCTGAATTTAATAAAAGAATCAAAGCTGAAATTAAGCTGTTTGATGGCGTTGAAGTTGGTACAAGCAAAATCAATGGTAAATTAACAGTTTCAGAAAATATTGGTGATCAGGGTGGTCTAACAGTGGCCGTTGCGGCTAATAAGCAAGAAGGTGGAGACGCTAAAACCTTGTTTGAAAACTATGCGCGAATTTGGGCAACAAACGCTAAGCCTGAATTTTGGCAATTAATCGCCGCTTCTGATGTTCATGCTCTTTCCCAGGCTCGAGCAAATGTGCAGGCCCAATGTCAAGATGAGTTTTATCAAGCTTTCAATGTTAAAGAAGGAGACGGTATGTGGCTTGATCCGGATAAGCGGGTACAAGTCTGGTAATTACACTTGAGAGCAGCTACAAGCTCTATAAACTAATTGCTTTTAAGTGAACGTAGTCCCTGATTTTGTGCTAAAACAGACATAAGTTTAGAACTCTATATTAGTAAATATAAAATAGGGAGGAAAAGTAATGAAAAATATTAGAGTAGCAATTACTATACTAGCAGTTGTCTTGTGGCTTGTTGTCATTGGTATTTTCGCAGTTGCCATTGCTAAAAATCAATTGTGGAATTTGGGACCGGTTATTACACATAATAGGCCACAAAATGCTCTGGGCTGGTTGATTATTGCTGCCGCTGCAGTAACGGCAGTTAGCGTGATTTTAAAACTCACAAGTAATAAAGAGTAGTAGTACTTTTCTAAAAACAGAATGTACACTAAGAAAAAACAATAAATTAAAGGACTAATTCCAACTGTTTTTGTAGGTAATTAGTCCTTTTTGTGTTCTCGAGATACTAAAAAATTAGCTGGACTGGGGTGCTATAATCAGCCATTTCACTGAAAAGGCATTCAAAAAAAGCTTGACTTTGTTTGGGAAGCGCATACAATATGTTTTGTAAGGTTTAGTTAACCGGTTAACTAAATTCTTAATTATTTGATTATTACTTTTGATGGAGGAGCTGATTAAAAACTATCCCGTAAGATTTGTTGGGTAGGTATTAGTTTTAAGCTGGGATGATGCAACTGTTTATGTTCAAGCTTTTGTCTAAGGATATGCATTGCAACCTTGCCAATAGAATAAGAATCTTGATGAATACAGCTAATTGGCGGAGTCATTACTTGCATCCAGTCAAATTCTTCATAAGTTGCAACACCATAATCTTTTGGATAAGAGTAATGCAATTGCTGCATTGCCTGAAGTAAACGCAAAAGTACGCGAGCATTCATACAGAAAAAGCCAATTTTAGTGTCAGTATTTTGTTGCATAATTGTATTGATATTTTCAGTAAATTGTCGATATTCAATATCTTTACCGTGATGAGGTACAGCAATTAAATGATTGAGCGTCGAATATTTTGTAGCTTTAATGAACCCTTCATAGCGCTGAGTTCTTGTACTGATGTTTTGGAATGGCCAGGTGACAAAATAGAGATTATCGTAACCCTGTTTTTGCATTTCACCAACCATTCCTTGTACGGAAGTCATATTATCAGTAGCGACTGTATCAATGATTAGGTTATTAGATTCGCGGTCGACCATAACAGTATTCTGGTTTGATAGGGATTCATAGATTGGACTATCTGGATTAACAGGGTCAACAATAATTCCCGCAACACCTTCATTTTGTAACCGCGTAATATTATCAATTTCTTTTTGTTCACTGTTATCAGCATTGGTAAACAATACACGATAATGATAATTATCACATTGTTCAAAAATTCCTGATAGTACCTGTGAAGTAAAGGGATTGGTGATGTCGGCAATAGAAACACCAATGGTTTTGTTTTCATTTTTTGCTAAATTTCGAGCAGTAGAATTAGGACGAAAATTAGTGTCGTTAATTATTTGACTTAAATTCTTACGTGTTTCTAAAGACATGTGATCGTAGTTGCCGTTAAGAAAATTTGAAACGGTGGCTGTTGATACATTGGCCATAGTAGCAATGTCTCTAATTGTTAGTTTTCCCATAGTTATTTCCCCAATAATTTATATATATATTTAGTATATCGTATTTTTTATTAGAAAAAGGGAATTTTACTATAATTTTGTTAACCGATTAACATTGATCAGTATTGATCAATGTTAGCCGACAAGTAGCTTAGGTATATCCTCTAATACACTTGATTCACCTCATGCTTAACAAAATTAAAAGCTAATTTGCGGTTAGTTCAGTAATTTACTTCATATAGGAGGATGAGGTTGTGTTAGAAACTGTTAATCGTGTTTTTCAAGTTTTTGGTGCTAGTGTAGTAGTGCCAATTATGATTTTTATTGTAGCGCTGTGCTTAAGGGTTAAGCCCAAGACAGCGATGATGAGTGCTTTTTATGCAGGTGTAGGTTTGACCGGTTTTGGTTGGATCATTCAAGCCTTCACCCCAACTATTACAAAAATAATTAAACAAATGGTCAATATTACCGGGATTAAATTGCCTATCGTTGATATAGGATGGCAAGCTGGTTCTTTAGCA
Organism: Lactobacillus sp. M0390; assembly: GCF_016102085.1. Classification (NCBI taxonomy): domain Bacteria; kingdom Bacillati; phylum Bacillota; class Bacilli; order Lactobacillales; family Lactobacillaceae; genus Lactobacillus; species Lactobacillus sp. M0390. The sequence continues at coordinate 13,656 of NZ_JACFPH010000006.1, forward strand.
TCATTTGGTTCAACTGTAGGTCTAAGTTTCTTTGTTTTCGGCTTAATTGCTGAGATCTTATTATTTGCTTTCGGTGTAACAAAAATTTTTATGGCTTCAAATTTATGGAATAATTTCGGTTTTATGATTTGGGGAACAGTTTGTTACTACGTTACACATAATTTCTGGCTTTCATTAGGATTATCATTCTTCATGTTACTCTACGCTTTGGCTTTAGCTGAAATTCAAGCTGATCGCTGGTCTGATTATTATGGTGTAAAGAATGCATCTGTAGCATCTTTGCATAATATTGAGCAAGTTATCCCAGCAATCATATTAGATCCATTATGGAATTTGCTAGGGTTTAACAAAGTAAAAATGACACCTGAATACTTTAAAAATAAACTAGGTGTTTTTGGTGAACCTACAACGCTAGGAGCACTTTTGGGTTTAATAATTGGAATTTTGGGTAATTTGACAAGATTGGGTACTTTACAAGCTTGGGGTCAAATTCTTTCGGTAGCAGTACAACTATCAGCTGTTATGACTATCTTTCCTTTAGTTACAAATGTCTTTTCAAAAGCTTTCACGCCGTTAGCAGATGAAATTGACAAAAATGCACATAAGGATAAAGAAGGAACTAAAGCAACCAATGAAGTCACTAATAAGAAACGCTGGTTCCTAGGTGTTGATGACGGAGTTGGCTACGGTGAACCTGCAACTATCATTTCTGGTGTCATTCTAATTCCAATTATGGTTTTAATTGCTTTTATTCTTCCAGGAAACAAGGCACTACCAATTGTCGATTTGATTTCTTTACCATTTATGGTTGAATCCATCGTTGCATTAACTCGTGGTAATATTTTAAAAGTAATTGCTAACGGAATTGTTTGGTTTAGTTTAGGCTTATATGCTTCTAGTTGGCTAGGTAGTTTTTATACTGGAGCAGTATCACACTACGGCGTTGCCCTACCTGCTGGCATTGTTTTAATTACTAGTTTTAACTTAATGGCTAGACCATTAAATGCATTAGTTTTTGCAGCATTTGTTTCGCAAAACCCATTATATATTGGATTGGTAATCGTAGTTTATTTGGCACTTCTGTTCGGACTTCGTCGATACCGGCCACAAATTTGGAATTATCTAAACAAGATGGCAGATAAAAACGTTGGGTATTCTGGCAGTGATGAAAAGATAACCTATTAATTTAGTAGAGGAGATAATTACAATGAAAAAAATTGACGGACATTTACATTTGGTACGTTCAGTTGCAGGTCTATCGGGTAAGGGTCGAATGACGCCTTTGGGTAATGGCCAAGCGATTTGGGACAACGGAATGTTTCTTAATCTAATACCTGAAGGCTGGGGCGATCACGATTTCACTGCAGAATCAGCTCTAAAGGTTATGGAAGATAATGAAGTTGAAAAAGCAGTTTTGCTTCAAGGCAGTTTATATGGCTTCCAGAACTATTACTCTTATCAAGCAGCAAAGAAATATCCTGATAAATTTATTGCAGCTTTTTCTGTTGACCCATTTGCTGATGACGCGATGGAAATTGTTAGACGTCACGTAGAAGACTTAGGCTTTAGAGCAATTAAATTAGAAATTAGCCAAGGTGGAGGTTTACACGGATATCATCATCCATTCCGTTTAGATACTTCACCAGAATTAGGTAAGCTTTTCCATTTCTTTGCTGACTATCCAGGCTTCGTCATCACAGTTGACTACGGTGATTACACTCAATTCAGCTACGAACCTGAAGCAATTGTTAACTTGGCTCGTCGTTATCCTAAATTAGACTTTGTTGTTTGCCATTTATCATTCCCTAACGCAGACCACTTAAATCGTTTGGAAAACGCTTTGGAGCAGTGGGAACCATACGAAAATATCACTACTGAAATTTCAGCAATTCAAGATATTGAAAAGGAAACGACTTTCCCATTTCCACGTTGCCAAAAGGATGTTGCATTAGCTAAAAAGGTTCTCGGTGCTAAGCGTATCTTTTGGGGCACTGATTCACCATGGTCATCAACATTTAATTCGTACCACAATTTAGCTACTTGGCTAGAAGAAACGGACATCTTTACTGAGTCAGAACTTGAAGATGTTATGTATAACAATGCAAATCGGATTTACTTCAAACCACAAAATGTGCAAGCAATGCGTGATAGTGAAGATCCAGTGTTAAAAAATAAGTAAAAAGTAAAGGAGTCAAAAATGAGTAAAATAAAAGTTTTAGTAACCGGTATTATTCCAGAAGCTGGGTTAACTGAATTAAGAAAGAATTTTGATGTAACCTACGAGCCAGAAAAAGAGACCAGAGAATGGGTTCTAGAGCATTTACCTGAATATGAAGGTCTGCTAATCATGGGCTTGAAGGGTGATCGTGAATTAATCGATGCAGGTACTAATTTAAAGATTATTACTGCAAACGGTGTAGGCTTTGATCATATCGACATTGAATATGCAAAGCAAAAAGGAATTGTTGTTGCAAACTGCCCACAAGGGGTACGTGTTCCAACTGCTGAAATGACCTTCACATTATTATTGGCAACTGTGCGTCACTTACACTTCTACGATAAGGTAGTTCGTTCAGGTGAATGGATTGATGTTTCAGAACCAGAATATATGGGAATGAGCTTGCAAGGAAAAACACTTGGCGTTTACGGCATGGGACGTATTGGCTCAGAAGTAGCTAAATTTGCTCAAGTGTTTGGGATGAAAGTGATTTATAACGATGCATATCGCTTAGACCCTGAATTGGAAGAAAAATTAGATGTAGAATACGTTGATTTTGACACTTTAGTTGAAACATCAGATGTTATCACATTACATGCACCAGCACTTCCTTCAACAAATGGCATTTTTAATGCTAAGACATTTAAACAAATGAAGAACACAGCTTATATTATCAATGCTGCTCGTGGACAATTGATTAAGCAAGATGACCTAATCTCAGCACTGAAAAATAAAGATATTGCTGGAGCAGGACTAGATGTTTATGAGACTGAACCAGATATTCCACAAGCTTTACGTGATTTAGACAACGTTGTGTTGTCACCTCATGCAGGAACTGGAACATTAGAGGCAAGAACTGCAATTGCTGAAGAAGCTTCTAAGAACTTAATCTCATACTTACGTGATAATAAACCTTTGAACCAAGTTAATAAATAAAACTACTCTAACTTTTTAACTATTGTGTTTAGCTGTTAGATTAATTTAAAGGCAATCTCTTAAGGGCACAGAGTCTAAAAGAGGTTGCTTTTTTTTAAAAATTATCACTGAGGTACAAAGATGAAATTTAGCAAAATTTTTAGCGATCATTTGGATCATTGCTATGCAATTATGCGATTGCAGGCACTTGAGCGTGACTTTATTGTTGTGGCTTCAGAGGAAAACCAACCGTGTTATGCCTATGATCTGGATAATGATTTTGAACGAATTATGGTGTGGAACGACATTGGTGGGACCATGACTTTAGTATCAATTCCAGGCACATTAAACTTTCTTGCCACACAAAGATTTTATCCAGGATTCAATTCTTTGCATTGTCGCATAGTTAAAGAAACCTTTAATGGACATGGATGGGATCAAAGCGTGGTGGGTGAGTATCCATATATTCATCGTTTTGACATTATTCCTAAAACTAATAATGGCGAGTACTGGTATATAGGCTGTTCCATTGCAAATTCAAAAAAGTATACCGATGATTGGTCGGATCCCGGAAAAGTCTGGGTAGGTGTATATCAAGATAAACAAAACCAAATTCAAGACTTGAGAGCCTTACCAATTAGGATTACTAAAAATCATGGTTACCACCGTATGGAGGGCTATTCTTTAATTACGGGAGCTGAAGGTATTTTCCGCTTAGATTATCCAACTGAACAAGAGGACTGGAAACTAACACAATTAGCGCAAAATGAAACTTCAGATATTGCAGCTACCGACATCAATAATGATGGGCAGCTGGAGTATTTGGCAATTGAAGGCTTTCACGGCTCTCACTTAAGAGTATATGACACAAACTTTAAGACCATATCAGTTAGTTCAGAGGCTACTCCTTTTGGTCATGCAATTTGGGGTGGAAAAATTAAAAATCACAATTGCTTTCTGTTTGGTTGGCGAGCAGGTAAACAGGGATTAGAACTGATTAGAGATACTCAATTGTCCGCAACTCTTATTGGTGATCATCTTGGCCCAAGTAATGTCACAGTCTATGAAAAAAATGAGCAACAGTACTTGTTATCGGCAAATCGTGAAGCTAATGAAGTGGCAATTTATCAAATTGATGATGAATAAGGGAGCATAAATGAAATATTTTTTAACCATTGATAATGGGGGAACCAATACGAAAGTAATCCTAACTGATGTGCAAGGTCATCAATTAGGGATGTCATCGTTTGCAACTAAGAGATTATCCTCCAAGCCAAACTTTCAAGAAATTAAATTGACTACTTTATTGACAGATATTGGTCAAGTAATTCAAGCGACCTTAAAAAAGACAAAAATAACAGCTGATAAGATTAGTGCCGTTTCAGTGGTTGGTCATGGCAAAGGGCTATATGCATTAGATGCTGCAGGTAAAATTTTTATGAATGGAATTTTATCTACTGACAGTAGAGCCAAGGACATTGCCGCAGAATTAAGTGAGCATGTCGAGCAAATCTATCCTATTAGTCATCAACAAATTATGGCCAGCCAGTCACCAGTTATTTTGCGCTGGTTAAAAGAAAATCAGCCAGAAAAGTACCAGCAAATTAACTATGTTTTGTCTAATAAAGACTTTATCAGATATCTTTTGACAGGAAAAATCTATCAAGAATTAGGCGATGCATCGGGGAATAACTTAATTAATTTAAATACCGGTGAATATGATCAACGTTTATACGACTTCTTTGGTATTCCTGAAATTGCTACTAAGTTACCACCACTAATTCATGCTACTGATCTAGCCGGTGAAATCACAAATGAAGCTGCTAAAATCACAGGTTTAGTCAGCGGTACACCTGTTTATGGTGGAATGTTTGATATTGATGCTTGTGCATTAGCTACGGGTGTTTTAAGCGATGATCTTTTCAGCATGATTGCTGGCACATGGAACATGAATATTTTCCCAAGTGAGCAATTGGCTCCAATAGAATCTGGACTAATGAACTCAATTTTCCCAACTGGAGCTAATCTAATTGAGGCTTCAAGTCCAACTTCTGCTGGTAATTTAGACATTATGCTTAAAATGTTGCTGGCTGACGAAATTCAAAATGCACAGCAAAATAATAAGTCAATTTATGATTACTTAGAAATGATGCTGGATAGCACAGATGAGAGTTATGCAAAATTAGTATTCTTTCCGTTTTTGTATGGGAGCAACTCGGATCCAAATGCAGAAGGTGCTTTCATTGGTCTACAAAGTTCCACAACCAAATCTGAAATGATTAGAGCCGTATATGAAGGAATTTGCTTTGCCCATCGTCAACACATTGAGCAACTTTTAAAGGTTCTGGGACATAAACCCAAAGCTATTCGTATGTCAGGTGGAGCATGCAATTCTGAACAATGGATTCAAATGTTTGCGGATGTTTTAAACATACCAATTGAAATTACAGCTAACTCTGAATTAGGCGGTTTAGGCGGAGCAATTGCCTGCGCTGTCGGAATAGGAGAATATGCTGATCTGACTGAAGCAGTAAAGAACATGACTAAAGTGGTTAAACGATATGAACCACAGGAAAAGGCTATAAAAGTTTATGACCAAAAATATCAAGTTTATAGCTCATTATTACAGTCTTTAAACGGTAATTGGGATGAGCTAAACAGTTTACAAAAGGAGCTAAGTTCTAATAATGACAATTAATTCTTTAGGTATTTATGAAAAGGCACTACCGCAGGATTTGTCCTGGCGTGAAACCTTTGAACTAACCCATGAGCTAGGCTTTAATTTCTTAGAATTTTCAGTTGATGAAAGCGATGAGCGATTAGCTCGGCTTGATTGGACGCGTGAACAGCGCAAGCAAATCCGTGATTTGATGTGGGACACTAATACCCGTATTAATAACTTAATGTTATCTGGTCACCGCCGCTTTCCACTAGGTTCCGCTGATCCAGCTGTAAGAAAGCAAGCACTTGTCATGATGGAAAAGGCAATTGATTTATGTGTTGATTTAGGAATCCATAATATTCAAATGGCCGGTTATGACGTTTTCTATGAAGAAAAAACGATGACTTCGCGTGAATATTACGTGGAGAACCTAACGAAATGTGTTCAGATGGCAGCTAAAAAGAATATTATGTTGTCCATTGAAACCATGGATGATCCTTTCATTAATAATTTAGCTAAAATTGCGCACTATCATGATCAGGTGAAAAGCCCTTGGCTTCAAGCATATCCAGATCTGGGTAATTTAAGTGCTTGGCCTGAAAATGATGTTCCGGCTGAAATTGAAACTTATCTTGATACAATTTGCGCGATTCACTTGAAAGATAGTAAGGCAGTCACGCCAACTTTTGCAGGTCAATTTAAAAATGTACCTTTTGATGAAGGCTGTGTTGATTTCACTGGTCTGCTACGGTTGCTTAGTCGATTAGGTTATAGCGGCAGCTTCACAATTGAAATGTGGTCTGGCGATAATGGCGATGAGAATGCAGTGGCTGAAGTGAAGGCTGCCAAAGAGTTCTTTGATCAAATTTTTGCTGAAGTTGGAATTGAGCAAGAAGAAGTTAAATAAGGAGATTAAGATGCTTGAACAACTGAAAGAGGAAGTTTATGAAGCTAACATTCAATTACCTCAATTAGATTTAGTGACTTTTACGTGGGGCAATGTTTCGGGGATTGATCGAGCGAGTGGATTATATGTAATTAAGCCGTCCGGAGTACCATATGAAACTCTAAAACCAGAAGATATGGTAGTGGTGAACTTAAAAGGGGAAGTAGTTGAAGGTGACAAGAATCCTTCTTCAGATACTCCGACACATACATACCTATATAACCATTTTGCTAAAATTGGTGGAATTGTTCATACGCATTCACCTTGGGCAGTGGCATTTGCTGCGGCTCAAATGGACATTCCAGCTTTGAACACGACTCATGCAGATACTTTTTATACTGATGTACCAGCAGCTGATGCTTTAACTCAGGAAGAAATAGAACAAGACTATGAGGGTAATACTGGAAAAACAATCGTACGGACTTTCAAAGAACGGCATTTGGATTATGAGGCAACACCAGCAGCATTAGTTAGTCAACACGGACCATTTACATGGGGCGAAACACCAGCTAAGGCAGTTTATAATGCAAAGGTATTGGAAGTGGCAGCAGAAGAAGATTATCATACGTTGCAGTTAACACGTGCTAATAGTCATTTGCCCCAATACTTATTAGATAAGCACTATTACCGTAAGCATGGTGAAGAAGCTTATTATGGTCAAGATAATGCACAGTCACAAACTCATGCCAAAAGAAAATAAATAAAACCAACAAAAAGAAAGGAACTATTTTTATTTAAAACAGTTCCTTTTAATTTGCTCTTTGTTTTTAATTAGTTTTCTCTATGTTTGTGAATGAACCAACCAGATATAGCTGCAAATGTTGCAGACAGAAGACCAGCAAGAACAGTTAACAGACTTTGCGTTTGGTTTTTGCCCGTTTGTGGTAATTTGTTGCTTGCTAGATTGCCAGCAGTTATCTTTGGTCTGGCAATATGATTATTAGTTAAATGTCGTTTTGAAAGGCTTTGAGGTGCTTGGGGCCGTAGATGATTGGTTGTTTGCGGCTTAGTAGGGTTTTTATCCTGATGGTTATTGTTGATAGGCACATTTTCGGATGGACTGTTACTATCTTTTGCGTAAATATAAGTGACATCTTGAGCCTGTGTACTAAAGAAGCCGGTGGCATTAGTAGGCCGACTTTTTAGGTGATATCCATTAAATTCTTTTATATCGGTAATGTACCCGTCACTAAGATTACCACTTAAAACAATGTCGGAAGTAAGAGGATTACCACTTTCATCTTGATAGTGAACAACTATATTAGCAGCTTTACTTGGGATAATAGGATTTACAGGTGGCTTGGTAGCAATAGGAGCTTTTTTGTAGAGATAAACAACATCAGTTATAGTTTTATTGGCAAAACTGCCACTGGCATTAGCAGGAGTTTCTGCTAATGTGTAACCAGTAATATCTTTTGGCGTAGTGGTATATTTAGTATTTAGTCCACCGGTTTGCACATCATTAGGTGCTAGTTGATTACCGTCTTGGTCTTGATAATGTGTAATAACAGCCGCATTGTATCTAACATAAGCATCGGCATCTTTAGCTGGATTATAGTTAGTTAGAAGCTGGCGAGATGTCCAACGCTTGTCTTTAAGCGCTTGAGGATGCTCTGCTGTTCCATTACCAACGTTAACCCAGATTCCTGGTGTGTTTAAACTTGTATTTGCTAGTGAATTTTTAGCACCTAATTTTAAGTAGTTTAAACTGTTCAGTCCGATTAGCATAACAGCGCTGTTAGTAACAGAATCCATATTAAAATTACTTATATCAAGGCTGGTTAAGCTATTATCTCCAAAGAACATTTGAAACATGTTAGTTACCTTGTCCGTGTTAAAGTGACTAACATCTATCTTTGTTAAATTGCTGCATGAGGAAAACATTCCGTTCATATTAGTAACATTACTAGTGTTGAAGTGGCTAACATCTAATTGAGTTAGGCTTTCGCAGCCTGAAAACATACCAGAAAAATCTGTTACTTTAGATGTATTGAAACTATTGATGTTTAAAGAAGTCAAATTAAAGCAGCTAAAAAACATGTTACTCATGTTTTCAACATTTTTAGTATCAAAATTATTCAGATTTAAGTTGCTTAAGCTTGAGCAAAGATAAAACATAGTGTTCATGTCTTTAACATTGGCTGTATCAAACGAACTAAGATCTAGATTTTTTAATGAATAGCAAGATTGGAAAAGGTAGCGCATGTCAGTTACGTTACTGGTGTTAAAGTTACTCAAATCTAGACTTTTTAATTTGGGTTCATTAGCAAACATAGAATTCATGCTTGTGACTTGGCTTGTATCAAGGTTAGATAAGCCTTCAAATTCTTCTAAGTTACTTATATCATTGAAGAGACCAGCTGCGGACCCTTTAATAGCTAAAGGTCCAGCGATAACAATCTTTTTAGGATTATTATTTCGTAAGAACCTGCTAAGTGCTATAAGTACATCGTCATTAGTCGTTAGGCTACCTGAAATAGTAACAACCTCTTGATCAGGATCGTATGTAAGATGGGCATCGTTAATGTCAGATGATATTAGGTTGTCTTTTGTAGCTATCTTTTGCTGTTCATTTTCATCATGTATAGTTGTAGAAGGCACGTCAGACTGATTTGCATTATTAGCAGGTTCATTGTTATCAGTAGTTGATGAATTGCTAACAGGTGCAGCTGACGGTGCCGACGAACTGGTGTCAGTAGGTGTACTTGATTGCTGATTAGCTGCAGGTTCAGCAGTTTTTGGTGATATTTTATTAGACTCAGTAACATTACTGGCTGCTAAGTGAGAAGCTGCAAGCTGATCAGCTTTTGCAATTTGCGGGTTAGCGCCTAATAGACCAATGGTGGCCAAAACGCCACCTAATAGTAATTTCTCCTTATTTTTATTCATTATTCTTAACCTCATATAGTAAAGATAACGTACTGTTTATACACCTTGAGTCTAACACGATTAATATATTAACTACTAATAGAACGCACTTGTATAGAGTTTATGCATCAACGGAAAAATTAGGACAGCTATTCAGCATTCGATTGAATGAAGCAATCTTGATGACCTTTCTAATAGACTCTATAATTGAGAGCGAATAGACAACTATATAAACAGTTGGAATATTTACATAGGAAAAAGCATGAAAAAATATTTTTAGCCTCTTACTTTGCAAAGGTAGTTGAACAATTTAAGGCATTTGTTCAAAATAATGAAATCAAAACTAAGAGAATTCTTTTTATTCCAACTGCTAGTAATGTAGAAGAATATACAGAATACGTTACTGAAGGAAAATAGGCTCTTGAAGAGTTAGGCTATGTAGTTGATAAATTTGACATTGCAAATGAACCAGTAGATGTAGCTGCTAATAAAGTAAAAAATGCAGAGATGTTTTTTATAACTGGTGGTAATACATTTTATCTATTGCAAGAACTAAAGAAAAAGAATTTAGTATCACTGATTAATGAGAAAGTTGATTCTGGAACTCCATATATAGGAGAATCTGCGGGCGCAATGATTATGGCACCGAGCATTGAGTATTGCCGTATTGTCAACAATGCAACTCTTGCAAAAGATTTGACCGACTATAGTGCCTTGAATCAGACTAAGTTCTATACTTTACCGCACTATAAAGAAGAGCCATTTGTGGAATTAGATGATGAAGTACTTGCAGTATATAAGGATAAATTGAATTTATTACCGATAAATAATAGTCAGGTAATTATAGTTAATGATAAAGACTATAAAATAGTTTAGAACTTAATAAAATAGCGAAGAAAAGACTCTCAACTGATGTGAGCCTTAAAATTATGCCACTTTATGGACTAACTTCCGATATTCAATCGGAGCTAGTCCTTTTAATTTAATTGTTTGCCATTTGTCATTCCTTAATGCAGATTACCTGAATTGTTTGGAAAGTGCTTTGGAGTAGCGGGAACCATATGAAAACAGCACCATCGAAATTTCAGCAACTCAAGATATTGAAAAAGAAAAGATTTTCCTATTTCTATGTTGCCAAAAGGACGTTTCATTAGCTAAACAGGTTCTTGATAACTAAACATATCGTTTGGGGCACTGATTCAGTTTTCCAAAATATGTAGAAGATAACAAAGAGAAGCATCACAGTAGTATTTTACGTTCTCACTCTGGTTCTATCTTCTACGGGCTGTCATTATTTCCCAGGTAATAATCTAAGGCATGCGTAGAAGGTGACAGTAACTTTTCCTGGTATTGAACACAAAAAATCTGAGAAATTACATTTCCCAGATTTTTCATAGAATGTTTAATTAGTTTTCTTTATGTTTGTGAATGAACCAACCAGATACAGCTGCAACTGTTGCAGACAGAAGGCCAGCAAGAACAGTTAACAGACTTTGCGTTTGGTTTTTACCCGTTTGTGGTAATTTGTTGCTAGCTTGATTATCAGTAGGTGATTTTGGTATGGCAACATGATTATTAGTTAAATGCTGTTTTGAAGGGCTTTGAGGTGCTTGGGGCCGTAGATGATTAGTTGCTTGCGGTTTAGTAGGGTTTTTACCATGATGGTTGTCGTTGACAGGCACATTTTCGGCAGGAGTATTACTATCTTTTGCGTAAATATAGGTGACATCTTGAACCTGTGTACTAAAGAAGCCAGTGGCATTAGTAGGCCGACTTTTTAGGTGATACCCAGTAAATTCTTTTGTATCGATAGTATACACATCACCAACGTTACCACTTAAAATAATGTCGGAAGTAAGAGAATTACCATCTTCATCTTGAAAGTGAACAACTACATTGGCAGCTTTACTTGGGACAACAGGATTTACTGGTGGCTTGGTAGGAGTAGGAGCTTTTTTGTAGATATAGACAACATCAGTTATAGTGTTATCTGCAAAGCTACCGCTGGCATTAACAGGAGTTTCTGCTAATGTGTAGCCAGTAATATCTTTCGGTTTTGTGATGTATGGAGTGTTTAATCCACCAGTTTGTACATCATTAGGTGCTAGTTGGTTGCCCTCTTGATCTTGATAATGTGTAATAACAGCCGCATTGTATCTAACATAGGCATCGGCGTCTTTAGCAGGATTATAGTTAGTTAAAAGTTGTGGAGATGTCCAACGCTTATCTTTAAGTGCTTGAGGATGCTCTGCCGTTCCATTACCGACGTTAACCCAGATTCCAGGCGTATCCAAGCCAGTATTTGATAGAGAGTTTTTAGCACCTAGTTTTAAGTAGTTTAAACTTGCCAGTCCATTAAGCATATTATCGCTACTGGTAACAGAGTCCATATTGAAATTACTGATATCAAGGCTGGTTAAGCTGCTATCTCCTGAAAACATTACCGATATGTCAGTTACCTTGTCCGTGCTAAAGTGACTAACATCTACCTTTGTCAAATTAGTGCATTTAGCAAACATACCGCTCATATTAGTAACATTACTAGTGTTGAAGTGGCTTACATCCAATTGGTTTAAGTTTTTGCAATTAAGGAACATGCCCAAGGTAATGTTAGCATTACTTGTATCAAAGTTTGTAACATTTAAGTTTGATAAGTTACGACAATCGCCAAACATAACAGTAAAGTCTGTTACTTTTGATGTATTGAAGCTACCAACGTTTAGTGACGACAAGCTTTGACAGGCAAAAAACATAGAATTCATGTTTTCAACATTTTTAGTATCAAAATTATTCAGATTTAAGTTGGTTAAACTTGTGCAAAAATCAAACATAGCATTCATGTTTTTAACTTTTGCTGTATTAAACGTGCTAACGTCGAGATTGGTTAAGGCAGAACAAGTCATAAAAAGAGTTGACATATCAGTTACGTTACTGGTGTTAAAACTACTTAAATCCAAACTTTTTAACTTAGTATCACCAGAAAACATACCCTTCATGCTTGTGACTTGGCTTGTGTCAATGTTAGACAAACCTTCAAACTCTTCTAAATTATTCAACCCCCCAAAGAGATCAGTAGCAGATCCCTTGATAGCTAAAGGGCCAGCAATAACAATCTTTTTAGGGTTATTACTTTTTAAGAATAGGTTAAATGAACCTGTACCATTACTATTATCCAATACGCTACCAGAAATAGTAGCAACTCCTTGATCAGGATCGTATGTAAGATGGGCGCCATTAATGTCAGATGATATTAAGTTGGCTTTTGTAGCTATCTTTTGCTGTTCATTTTCACCATGAGTAATTGCAGGAGGCATGTCAGACTGATTTGCATTACTAGCAGGTTCATTGTTATCAGTAGTTGATGAATTGCTAGCAGGTGGAACTGACGGCATCGATGAACTGCTGTCATCAGATGTACTTGGTTGTTGATTAGCTGCAGATTCAGCAGCTTTTGGTGACTTAGTTACATTGCTGGCCGCTAAGTGAGAAGCTGCAAGCTGATCAGCTTTTGCAATTTGTGGGCTAGCGCTTAATAGACCAATGGTGGTCAAAACACCACCTAATAATAATTTCTCCTTATTTTTATTCATTATTCTTAACCTCATATAGCAAAAAATAACGTACTGTTTATACACCTTTAGTCTAGCACGATTAATATAGTAACTACTAATGAAACGCACTTGTATAAAAACCTAAGCATCAGCGAAAAATGAGGACAGCTATTTAGTATTCGACTGAACGGATTAATCTTGAGGATCTATTTAATAAACTTTATAATTAAAAGCGATTAGATATAGGGATAGTTAGCATATTGACTAGGAGAAAGCATGAAAAAAATATTTTTAGCCTCTTACTTTGCAAACGTGGCCGAACAATTTAAGACATTTGTTCAACATAATGAAATCAAGACTAAGAGAATCCTTTTTATTCCAACTGCTAGTGATGTAGAAGAATATACAGAATATGTTGACGAAGAAAAACAGCTTCTGGAAGAGTTAGGCTATGTAGTTGATAAATTCGATGTTACAAATGAATCAGTAGATATAGCCACTAATAAAGTAAAAGACGCCGAGATGTTTTTTGTAACGGGTGGTAATACATTTTATCTGTTACAAGAACTAAAGAAAAAGGAATTGCTGCCACTGATTAATGAAAAAATTGATTCTGGAACTCCATATATAGGAGAGTCTGCTGGTGCAATCATTATGGCACCGGACATCGAATACTGCGGTATTATGGACGATGCAACTCTGGCAGAAGACTTGACTGACTATAGCGCTCTAAGTCAGACTAAGTTCTATACTTTACCGCACTATAAAGAGGAACCATTTGCGGAGGCAGATGATGAAATACTTGCAGTGTATAAGGATAAATTGAATTTAGTTCCGATTAATAATAATCAAGCAATTATACCTAGTGATAAAGACTATAAAATAGTTTAGAACTTAATAAAGTAGCAAAGAAAAGACTCTATTTAGAAATAGAGTCTTTTTTAATTTTATTTTCATGTATATCTTATGTATGAGATAATAAACTAATAAAAATTGCTGTTTAAATTGAATAATGAGAAATCAAATGATGGAAAATAAAGAAATAATAGCACGTTATCTTGACGACAATGGAGTTGTTAAGACGTGGCCAGCCAAAGCTAAAAATCGCTTCCTAATTTTGCAGTATTTAGCGACAAAATTTGAACCTACCAAAAAATATTCTGAACAAGAAGTAAACCTAATTTTGATGAAGTATATTTCTGATTACGTCACTAGGAGACGAGATTTAGTCGAAAATCATCTTTTAAGTCGAACCGATGATGGCAGAACGTATTGGCTAAATACCGATGCATCAAGCAGTAAAAATTAGGTTAAAAGAAAAGGTGCCAAGATGATTATTGATACAAAAGAACTGCAGAAAAAAGTTATTGAAAATAAAGAAAATCATGGTTTTAATAAGACTGATATCAAATTTGAATTATTGTGTTTATATGGTGAAGTTAATGAACTTTTTCAAGCTTATTTGAAGCATGATAAAGATAATATTGATGAAGAACTGGCAGATGTGGCAATTTTTTTACTAGGCATTTCTGAGATGCTAGGTAGTGACTTGGGGACAGATATAGTTGCTAAAATGAAGATCAATGAAAAGCGTGTTTATAAAAATGGTGTTAAGTTGCTAGAAGATGAAAATGTGACTAAATGATTATATATAAGCAATCCAAGGCATGACTGCTTTTGGATTAATTGAGAAGTGAAATGAAGACCATGATAGCAACCTTGGCAGAGCAATTTCTGGGTGATTGCTTCACTACTTTGGCTTTGATTTCGAAATTTTTGTTTCGATTTCGAAACTTTTTGTACGAATCCATGCTAGAATAAGTGTGTATAAATAATTTAGCGATTCCATTGGAATCACACAAAAAGCTCTATCCCGATAATAGAGCTTTTTTGCGTGCTAATTATTAAAGAAGGAAGGCAACCTACTTCTTTTTCCTCTTTCCGTTTAGCCAGCGTTTTTTAGCTAAGAAAACTATTAGTTCTCTAGTTAAATCAAGGAAAAATTGTATAAATAATTTAGCTAGATCCATTGGAACCACCTCCTATCCTTATAAGATAGGCCGTTGCCTCCAACGCTATTATAACAAGACTATGGGCACTTTTTAAGTTCTACAGCTAAATTAGCAACGCCATTGCTTCATATGGTTGTAAATTAAGAGCTTTAGGTACTTCGGTAATATTTTGCTCATAATTAGTAATCAGTGTTTCTGCCTTTTGTCCTTGGAAAGCTTCAGGCAATTGATAGGTAACAGGTTGACCGTAAAAGTTGTTAATAACTAATAATGTTTGCCCATTATAATCACGGCGATAAACAAAAACTTGCGGATGATCTAAATCAACGGGTTGGTAGCTGCCTTTAGCAATAATTGGAAGTTGTTTACGCAAGTAAATCAATTTTTGATAATAGGAAAAAATTTCTCCGTGATCTAGTTCTGCTGCGACATTTATTCGCTCTTGGTCTTTAGGCTTCAGCCAAGGTGTACCAGTAGTAAACCCGGCATTAGGACCGCTATCCCAATGCATTGGAGTTCTACTGTTATCGCGTGACTTGGCTTGAATAATTGCCAGTGCATCTTGTTCACTTACGCCATGCTTTTTCAATTCGTGATATGCATTATGTGTTTCAACATCAACATAATCCGATATTTGCTCATAATTAGGATCAATCATTCCAATTTCTTCGCCTTGATAAATATATGGCGTTCCGCGTAATAAGTGCATCACGGTTGCTAGCATTTCTGCAGACTTTTCGCGGTAGTGAATGGGATCACCGAAGCGGCTCAAAGCCCAAGGTTGATCATGATTATTCCAAAAGAGGGCATTCCACCCGCCGCCTTGACTCATTCCTAATTGCCAGTCATTGAGTAATTTCTTGAGAGCAGCAAAATCAAAAGGAACCTTAGTCCACTTTTGTCCATTCTTGTAATCTACCTTCAAGTGATGGAAGGTAAAGACCATTGATAGTTCGTGGTTATCCTTATTTGTGTAAGCTACAGAATTAGGAATGGAAGTAGAAGACATTTCGCCAACCGTAATTGAATCAGGCATTTGTCCAAAGGTACTTTGATTTAATTCTTTCAGGTACTGGTGAACAATTGGCTTGTCAGTATACATTAACTTGCTTGCAACATTTTCTGGTGCGTCTTTTAGGTCTTCGTCCTTACCAATAACGTTAATTACATCAAAGCGAAAACCTTTGACACCCTTATCACGCCAGAAGTTAACCATTTTAAATAGTTCCTTTCTTACTTCAGGGTTATGCCAGTCTAGATCTGCTTGTGTTTGATCATATAAGTGAAGGTAGTATTTGCCTGTGTCTCCAAATGGTGCCCAAGCTGGACCACCGAACTTGGAAGTCCAGTTATTAGGTAAACTACCATCAGGCTTTGGATCACGAAGATAGAAAAACTTTTGATAGTATTCGTCGCCAGCTAATGCTTTTTGAAACCAGGGATGCTCTGTTGAGCAGTGATTTAGAACCATATCAAGCATCACATCGATATGGTTTTCTGCTAACTTTTTAACCAATTCATCAAAGTCGTCCATTGTTCCAAATCTAGGATCAATTGCATAATAGTCGGCAATATCATAGCCATTATCGTTTTGTGGTGAAACAAAAAAAGGACTAAACCATATCATGTCAATATTTAGTCTTTTCAGGTATGGAATCTTTTGGATGATACCTCTTAAATCCCCTAAACCGTCGCCGTTACTATCATAAAAAGATTTTGGATAAATCTGATAAATAACTTTATCTTCAAAACTCATAAAATAATTCTCCCGTGTTGTGCCTTTCTACGTGCAAAGTCGACAAACTTAAATTTATCGGGACGATGCAGAGAAATTGTGTATTGAAAAAATGATGTGTCCTTTAGATAGGTTAGACTGCGTACGACTACTACCAGATTGGTGTCTTCTAACTGCAAACTTTGGATTACTTTTTTATCAGCTGGTTCAACTGTAATTGTCTTAGTTGCGTAATCAATTTCTAGTCCTAAGTCGCGCTCGAAATAGGAGTAGAGAGATTTTTGCGCTTGCTCAATTGTAAGGTGCGGAACATACTTTTTTAAAATATAGTCTTGATCAATAACAACTGGTTCATGATTGATCGAACGCAACCGCTCAACAAAAGTTGCTGCAGGCTCAGTTATATCTAGCTGATTGGTAATAGATGATGGCATTTTAGTGTCGCTAAATTGCAAAATTTCTGTAGTTGCATGCATTTGTTCTTGCTTATTGAGCTCGTCAAAAGTTTCAATGTTTGAAACTGGGAATGCAAATCTTGCACGGTCAAGTACAACCGATCCCTTACCTCTAAGCTTTTGAATTAGGCCCGCAGACATTAACTCGGCAAGTGCCTTTCTAGTAGTTTCACGTGAAACTCCATATAATTCTGAGAGAACTGGTTCACTTGGTAAGAGTTCGCCAGCCTTGTATTGACCATGTTTAATTTTATTAGTTAAGTCCGCAGCAATTTGCAAATATTTGGCTGTCATTATCAGTAATCCTCGTTTTTTTATACTTAATCATAGCACCTTCTTTACTATTTTAACCTATCTAGACAAATTATTAGTTCAAAATAAGACTAATAATTAACCAAATAATAAGCAAAAATTTGACACTTGTCTATACAAGTAATATAATTTATTGGAAAGCGTTTTCAAAAGGATACAAAGTTATTGAAGGAGTTTAAATTATGAAAAAAGAGAACTTATTGGCTCCCATAAGTGGTGAAGTCATTAATCTCAGCGGAGTTGATGATCCAGTTTTTGCTCAAAAAACATTGGGTGAAGGATTTGCAGTTAAGCCAGAGAAAACACAGCTTGTTTCACCGGTAACGGGCAAAATTATGATGGTTGCTGACACAAAACATGCGATTGGCTTTAAAACAGCTACTGGCATGGAAGTACTAATTCACTTGGGAATTGATACAGTTGAATTAGAAGGTAAACCATTTTCAGTCGAGGTAGCAGCTGGAGATGAGGTTGAAGCAGGTCAAAAAATTGGAACAATGGACCTTGCTGCAATCAAAGCCGCTGGAAAAGATGATGAAGTAGTTGTTGCAGTAACTAATACTGCAGAAATTCTGAGTAGTATTGACGTCCAACTAGGCAAAATTGATGCTGGTCAAGTGGCAGCAGAAGTCACTTTAAAAGAGGACACTAAGACCAAACCAGATGCTAACGCTAAAGAAAATAAGTATCAGGTAACTGCGCGAGAGGTAGTTGAAGCTATTGGTGGAAGCGATAATATAAAAAGCGTAATTCACTGCTTTACGCGATTACGTTTTTCTTTGAAAGATGACAGCATTCCTGATGATGATCAGGTTAACCAAATTAGCGGAGTTCTGGACGTTGCTCGTGCCAATAATCAATATCAGGTAGTAATCGGACAAACTGTTAATGATGTTTATGATGAGGTCATTAAGATTTTGGGACCGCAATATGCAGGGCAAGGCCAAGAAGCAGCTGATAGCAACAATAATGAACAGGATAACCAAGATTTAAGTTTTGGTGGCAAAATCAAAAATGCCTTTTTCCAATTGATTGGTGTTATTACTGGCTCAATGATGCCCGTAATTGGACTCTTGGCAGCAAGTGGAATGTTAAAAGGTATTCTCAATATCTTGACTAACTTTTGCCATATGTCGACAGCATCACCAACTTACACGATTATTAATTCAATGGGGGATGCAGCCTTTTATTTCCTACCAATAATTGTTGGTTTTACTGCAGCTCAAAAGCTGGGATCAAATCCTGTCATTGTTTCATTAATCGGTGGCTTTTTGATTTATCCTGACTTGGTAAAAATATATGCCAGCGGGAAGTTTAGCTATTTCCTAGCAGGTGTTGGTATTAACGCTAATTTCTTTGGTATTCCAATTCACATTCCACAATATACTTATTCTATTTTCCCAATGATTTTTGCAGCTTGGATGGCAGCAAAAATTGAACCTTGGATTAAAAAATGGATGCCAGTTACATTGAGACAAATTTTTACACCATTAGTAGAAATCTTTTTAGTCGGAATGACAGTCTTAATTATCGTTGGTCCAGTTATTTCCTTTATTTCAGAAGGTATTGCCGGAGTATTGCAATGGTTACTCACAGTTAACACTGCATTATCTGGTTTGATTATTGGTGGATTATATCAAATACTGGTTATTTTCGGTCTGCACTGGGCAGTAATTCCGTTAATTGCTAACGACATTGCCGCAACAGGACACAGTGTCTTAAACGGAATCATCTCAATTACAATGGTTGCTCAAGGTGCTGGTGCACTTGCAGTTTGGTTTAAGACTAAGCATAATCCTGAACTAAAGGGATTATCGATGAGTGCAGCTATCTCAGCAGCAGTTGGTATCACTGAACCTGCGATGTATGGTGTTAACTTGAAATACGGTCGTGTATTTATGACCTCAAGTATCGGTGCAGCTATTGGTGGTTTAGTTAATGGTTTGCTCAAAGTTGATATGTATGGTTTTACCGGTAGTTTAATTGGCTTCCCATCATTTGTTCCTAAGGCTGGACAGGGCAATCCAAATAACTTGTTAAACTTCTGGATTGCATCAATTGTGACTATTATTGCCGCCTTTGCTTTAACTTACTTCTTTGGTTATAAGGAAAACGATGCTAATAGCCCTAAGAACGCTCCAAAAAAGAAGACTTTGGCAGATTTATAATTGCTGAATTTTGCGATTTTAAGGACAAAAAAGTTTCTAACTATATTAGTTAGAAGCTTTTTAAATTTCAGCTAGTTGTTTAGACTAAAAATTGCGATAATTAATTGTAAAACTAGCAAAATTGGAGTGATTGAAGATGAAAGTACTAGTAATAGGTGCACATGGACAAATTGGGCAACAATTAGTTCAGATTTTACAAAAGAGCCCAAGCTGTGAAGTTATTGCAGGCTTGCGGTCGGTTGAACAGGAGAAAGCTTACCAAGAACAAGGAATTGCAACTACTTTTGTTGATTTAACAAAACCGCAAAAGCAACTAGAACAAGTGATGCAAACGGTTGACATTGTGGTTTTTTCTGCCGGATCAGGTGGAAAAACTGGTGCTGATGCAACTATGATGATTGACCTTGATGGAGCAGTTAAGGCAATTAATGCAGCTGAAAAAACAAACATTCAGCGCTTTATTATGGTTAGTTCGATTAAGTCAGATGACCGCAGTTTTTGGTCAGATCATGCTCCAGCAGTAGAGCCACAAAGCTACTACTATGCTGCTAAATACTATGCCGACCAATGGCTTTACCATAGCTCATTAGATTATACAGTTTTGCGGCCAGCTAGGTTACTCAACACTGCAGCAACTGGAAAAGTCAAAATAGCACAACACATAACAGAGCCCGCTTCTGCCATAACAATTACCCGAGCAGATGTAGCAGAAGTAATTGCAGAAATTATCGAGAAAGATAAGCTGCATCGAAAAGACTTTGACTTGGCCAATGGTGCAGTTGCGATTGATCAAGCAATAGATCAATTTGAATAAAGCCAAAATTTGATAGAGCATCCTAACTTATGAGTTAGGGTGCTTTTTCAAAAGCATAAATTTATTTGAACAAGAGTAGTAATATATAAGCTGTATAGCTGGGTATTATTTAAGTTAATTTTTTGGAGGTACGTATGCTTGTCAGCAATCTGTGGTTGATTATTTTTGCTACTATTTCATCTTTTTCACGCGGGATAATTTCGGTGATTGACCGTTACCAAATGGGTTATCGCAAACAAAGCTCAATTGATGTTAACTTTTTAAATAATATTTGTAGTTCAGTTTTAGTAACTTTTATGTTGCTGGTTATATTGCATAATTACCCCAGTCCACGCATTACAAACAATTACTTAATTAGGGTATTTTTGTATGCTTTTTTAGCGCAAATAGTGGCATATGGTTATAGTTATGTCTTTAAAAAAGTAACTATCATGCAATCGGTTATCCTAAGTAAAATTACTGATTTGTTTATTCCGTTGGCAATTTTGCTGACAATGGGCTACTTCAGTAAATCTTCTTACTTAGTTTCGATCATCTCAACTATCATAGTTGTCATTTATATTGCCTTTGAACAGCGCAAAGATAATTTGGATTTGAAAAACTTGGCGAAGACATTTACAGTTATTGCGCCACTGCTAATTGCGCAAGCGGCATTTTCGCCTTTTTTGACTAAAGGATTAATTAAGCCAATTGATTTGGTCTTTTTTACGATTATGACAATCTATGTTCGGTGCTTAATTTCCTTAATTACTTTTATCTATAAAAATCATTCCCTCAAAATTAATGGTGAAAACTTAACAGGTAGAGTTTTCCTTATTTATGGTAGTCGCGCCGTCTTAACCCTTCTTGCGCAAGTAACCTACACTTTGGCAACCTCTTCGCCTAACTCAAGCATTGCCTGGATCTTTTTAAACATGACTTCTCTTTACAGTGTGATTTTTGGCGACATTTTCCTAAAAGAGAAGATGAAGTTTGCAGATATCTTGGTGATAGTCCTTATCTTTGTTTTGGCATTATTTTCAAAGTAAAAGGGGCACCTATTGGCTGACAACGAAACTATTTTTTATACAACAGATTAAAAAATGCTTTAATTATTAAAAAAGTATATAATTAACTATGACTTTTTATGACTGGCTCAAAGATAGATACTGATAGTTTATTTGGGGAAATGCTATCGCTCATATTAAGAGCGGAGACATAATGATAATAGAAACCAAAAACTTGGTAAAACGATATAAAAAAGTGAAAGCAACAAAATTATTTCATAAAGAGTATCGTGATTTTGTTGCACTTCAAAATATTAATTTTCAACTCAAGCAGGGCGAATACCTTGGCTTAGTTGGTTTAAATGGGTCTGGTAAATCGACCCTAATTAAGCTGATTTTAGGCATTTTACAGCCAAGTAGTGGAAGTGTCAGAACTTTTGACATGGATCCACTAACTAATAGACAAAAAAATGCACAAAAAATCGGAGTTGTTTTCGGCCAAAGAAGCCAACTCCGTTGGGATTTACCGGCAATGGACACATTCAAGTTAAATCGTGAGATTTATCAAGTGCCGGAAGAGATTTTTGATAAACGAGTGAAAAATCTAGCTGAAATGTTAGATGCGACTGATTTTTTATTGCAACCAGTGCGCACGCTTAGTCTGGGACAACGGATGAAAGCTGAATTTATTGCGGCCCTTATTCATGATCCAGATTTAATTATTTTAGATGAGCCGACAATTGGGCTTGATGTTTTATCGAAAAATAGTATCACACAGTTTTTACAAAAATTGACCAATAAAACAATTATTTTTACTTCACATGATCTTGATGAGGTCGAAAAAGTTTGTTCAAGAACGCTAATCTTAAGTCATGGTCAGCTGGTATTAGATAAAAGTAGCAAAGAGTTGGCCAAACTTGACGTGCCTTCAACCGTGACATTTACTAGCAAAAATTCTTTAAGTGAAGCAATTACTGCAAAATGGCCTACGGTTAACCGAATAGAAAACGGAGCGTATCAACTTACAGGCATAATGCAGGAAGAGCTTAAGTCCACTTTGTCTATGATTACGGCGAGTGTCGAAGTCGATAGCATTGAGGTTAAAAATAACAAGCTAGAGTACTTGCTAGCACATCTAACCAAACAGGAGGTGCGCTAATGAAGTACAGATTCATGTTAGTAAAAATTGGTATCAAAAAAGGGCTAGCATCGAAATATGCTCTCTTATTTTGGCTTTTTTCCGTACTAATATCCACCACTGTCCAGTATTTTTTATGGAAAGCAGTTCTGGTTGGTAAACCACATCGTGAATTTCAAGAAACAATTAGTTATTTAGTGTTAATGCAAATTTTAACAGTTTTGTTTCCTAAGACTAGCTATGAACTTAACGATAAAGTACGTTCCGGAGATATTGCAATCGATCTTCTTAAGCCACTATCTATTTCAACGCAATTACTATGGGAAGGAATAGGTTATTCACTAGTCAAATTTGCCATAATTGGTGTCGTTGATATGTTAATCTTTTTCTGGTTCTTGGATTTTAAAATTGCATTTAGCACCATATTAATGGTTCTCGTCACGGCTATTTTAGGTTATTTTTTATACTTTGAACTTGAACTGGTACTCGGAACTTTTTCTTTTTATACCTACAGCATCTGGGGGATTACTACTTTTAAAGAAGCTATTTTGCTTGTACTAGCAGGAAATGCCTTTCCAGCTAATTTTTATCCCAGCTTGCTTAAAAAGATTGCTCAATATTTGCCCTTTCAATATTCATATGGCGCAATAGGGACATTGGCCCAGCATCCCGCCTGGAATTTATTTATTAAAATCGTCGTAATTCAGTTAATTTACATCGTTGCCTTTAACTTGTTGTTTAAGTTGCTTTTTAAGCATTCAGCTAACGCTACAGTTATTCAAGGAGGTTAATGATGCGATATTTAAAATTATTATTTACGTATTTCAAAGTAAATTTAAAATCATTAGCCGTTTACGATCTTGATTTTTATTTTGCGATTATTGGCATGATAGTCCAAAATGTCCTAAACATTGTTGCATTAAGGTTTATTTTTAACATTGTGCCGCGAATTAGTGGCTACAGTTTCAGCCAGTTGCTACTAACGTATGCATTAGCAACGTTATCCTTTTCAATATTCCGCTGCTTTTTCATTAATGCCTTAAATATTTCGGATTACATCCATAATGGTTCATTGGACACGATTTTGATTAAACCCGTCAATCCGCTATTTCAACTAGTTAATGAACGTGTAGATGAAGACTCTTGGGGCGATTTATTAGTTGCCTTGCTTCTGCTAATTGTGGTTGATGTGCAATTACATAATCCTTGGTATATCACGATTATGTTTATCTTTATTTCACTGTTTACGTCCTTAATTTTTTTGGCATTAGCAATCTTAGGTAATATTGTTTCACTTTTATCTAACGGTTTAGCTAA
The DNA here is from genome assembly GCF_016102085.1 of Lactobacillus sp. M0390. Classification (NCBI taxonomy): domain Bacteria; kingdom Bacillati; phylum Bacillota; class Bacilli; order Lactobacillales; family Lactobacillaceae; genus Lactobacillus; species Lactobacillus sp. M0390. The sequence continues at coordinate 37,753 of NZ_JACFPH010000006.1, forward strand.
TTTGGCTGAAACAACCTTTGACTTTTTTGATATGAGTAAATATCCCATGGCTATTTATTCGATGGGATTTAAAATAATTATGACTTTTATACTGCCAATTGGTTGGGTTGCATCAATTCCACAGGAAAGAATTGCCGTTAAGCACGAATGGATATGGCTATTGATAATTCCAGTTGTCTGCATTATGTTCTTTGTGTTGATTTATCAACTCTGGCGCGTATTTCTGAAAAAATATCAGAGTACGGGCAGCTAGAGAAAGCTAGTATAAATATATTGCCAAAATGGTTAGCGGTACAAAAGTGCTGCTAACTATTTTTATTGCTTTTGCTGAAAACTACAGTTTAGCCGATGGACAGTCAAAACAAATTTAGCTAAATATTGGTATAAAAAAGCCATACAACTGAAGAGCTGTATGGCTTTTTATCAATTATTCTTTTAATGTCTGTGCTTCTTGATGAATTACTTGCACACTATTAATTACAAATGGAAAGCCGATATATGGTAGCAATTGAATTACTGACCAAATTAGTTCACTTTCGTTGTTACCGGCCTTTAAACTTCCACGAGCATGGGCCTTGATTTGAAATTCAACGTTCATGGTAATTAGTGCCAATAGTTCATAGCGCTCACGGTCACGAACATCTAGTGCTTTTCGGTTATAAAAATCGTTGAAAAAGTGTTCCGTTAATGCGTGGGGGATGAATGCGCCAGCATTGTCTGGCAAATCTTTCAGCAGATTTTTAATTTCGGTGCCATATAATTGTGCTTGAACTTGTGCTCCATAGTTTTCATCTGCTTCACTTTCTACAGGTGTCAAAGTGATTTTACGTTCTTCAAATACGCTATTTACCCGCTCTAAAGCTTGTTTAACCTTCAGAGTACCAATTACAGGTACTAATTGATAAAGCACCTCTAAAAGAACTTCAGGGGCAATATTAGCATCTAAAATGTTAGCCACCTGCTCTGGAACAGCTGTCATTATTCCTTGCGTAACACTAGTGATTAATGGAATGATAAAACGATCTTTATGTAAGTGTTGAGCACAGTTACTGTCCACGTCGTTAAGGTAGCTCTGGCTTAATTTTTGAAATTGCTCTTCTAGTTGATTATTCATGAAAATCTCCTGGTTAATACTATCTGCAATCTTTACAAATTTCTTCTTTTAATGATTTTAAGAACAGCTCAGCAACTGGCGATAAACTAACTTCTCGTTTCCAAATTACTCTAATCGTTTGTTGCAGACTAGGGCATAATTTTTTAAACGTAAGCCCTGAACTTTCTGAAGTATCAGCCAAGTTATCCAGGGTTAACATTAATGCCGAATGATTTTTGACCATTAACGTACCGTTGAAATTAAGGTTATAGTCACCAATAAAATTCACGTTATCGTAATAATTACCTAACCAGTTTTGAAAAAGGTGAGTTTGCAGGGCTTGCTGCGAGGTCAAGAGGGAACGACCGCACAAGTCTTTCGGCGTAATTGCTTCTTTAGCTGCTAGTATATCATCTCTTGGCATTAATACGCCCCAGGTATCTTTTTCAGATAAGGTTAAAGAGGCATAGCTGGGTAATGAAATGTCACCAATAATTACCCCAAAATCTGCAGTTCCATTATTTAGCTTTCTTTCAGTGTAACTGTAATCGCCGTTTAAGAGATGAATTTTAACGGTGGGATGATCTTTGATGATTTGGCTAATTACGTTCATAATTTGTTGCATCCCGATGCTTTCACCTGCTGCAATTGTTAGGTTACCACTAATAAAAGAGGTAGTTTCAAGATTTCTTTTTGTCCTAGAAGTTAATTCTAGTATTTCTTGTGCTTGTTCCAGTAAGTAATGGCCTGCAGGAGTTAGTGTTAAACGGCGCTTTTGCCGGTCAAATAATTTGACGCCGAGTTCTGCTTCTAAATCAGCTATTTGTCTGGAAAGTGCTGGTTGCGAAATTAAGACCTTTTTAGCCGCACGCGTCATGTTACCCTCTTGGGCAACAGCAACGAAATAATTTAAAACGCGTAGTTCCATATAACCTCCTGTTTAATGCATTTTGTTTATGTTGACTGATTATTAATAAGTATTTCACTGAAGAAAAAGTTACAGTTAAAATTTGTATTATTGAGAAAAATTCAATATGTAATAGGCCACCTAATGTTATTTTGGTAGACAAGTAAAAAATCATAAAAAGCGCCTATAATAAACACGATTATAGGTCACCCTTTTACTTTTAAATTAGTAAGGAAAATAAAATGAAAATATCAGAAGTTGCAGAAAAAGTCGATTTAACTCCAGTAACTCTAAGGTACTACGAAAAAATGGGTCTTATTCCAGAAGTAAAAAAGGAACACGGTGTCAGAAACTATAGTGAAAATGATCTTAACTGGATTAGCTTCATCAAATGTATGCGGAATGTGGGCATTCCAGTAAAAGACTTACTGGAATATACCGAGTTACTACAGCAGGGTTCAGATACTAAGAAGGCAAGAAGACAAATTTTGGTCAAAGAACTACATCGCTTGGAAGAACAGGAGCGGGCTGTTCATTCCACTATCAATAGACTAAAGCACAAAATCAGTCTATACGATCAAGGAGAATTAAAGTAGGTTTCACCATAAAAAGTTGACTAGTAAACGATCAACTTTAGTATTTTCATGTAACTTGCTGTGTTGTGCCTGAGGCCCAGTTATTTCTTTTTCCTGATATGAGCGGGCACGCTTTTCCACTAAATAGCGGTAGGAACGAGCTGAATTTACTGCCACAGAGCCATCGTTTCCCTTACCTGTATCGCCGTAAATATTTAATACAGCAGCATTAGTGGGAAACTTTTTTCTTAGGCCTAAAAGTCCGCGATAGCCCGTGTCTATTTGCGTGGGCTTGCCGTTAGGTTCTAAAACTATTTTTTTAGGTGCATTTTGCTGACTTAAAAAGCCGTTATAATGCCCTGCAATAGAAACTTGTTTATTTAAACGGGGCATGTGCGGATTATCAGCATTGCTTAGTAGATAATAGGCAATTTGTAAGTTACCCATTGAATGGCCCACAAGATTTACTTGTTTGAATTGATATTTTGCTTGCAAAGCAGTGATAACGTTTTTGATGTAATTACTACTCTTTTTGAAAGCAACGGCCTGGTTAGTTTCACCTGTAGAAATGCTTTTGTTGTTGAGCAAATTAACTTCAATGATGGGGTTTTTCGCACCATTTTTAATGGTGCCCCATAAAGAGACCTTACCCGCGGGACTAACATCTGCACGAATAATTGAGTTGGTAAAATTGTGCTGTTTAGCGTAATTAGTCATGCTTTCTTCCGCACGGTAGCTACTGCCCCAACCGTGAACAAAGAGGGTTGGCGTAGCAATAGCTGTTTTATGCTGTTGCTGGCCAGGCTTTTTAATCACATAAAAGCCCAGTATTAATAATAAGGCAGCGATAATTGCACTTATCCCGAAAGCTTTATGTTTTTTGGTCATCGGCGACTCCTAAAAAGGATTAGCGAATCCTATAAACTTTTTTGAACATCTGCGACGATTTGTTCAAGAGTTAAATGATTTTGTTGATAAATTTCTGCTACAGGAGTTTGGTCAGTGTAAACACGGTTTTGCCCGTAGTTGAGTACTTTAACGTCTTTGTTACCCAGATAAGAAGCTACTTTTTGGCCGAACCCACCGTCGAGAATGTTGTCTTCAAGGGTGACGATTACCTTGTGATCGGTGGCCAGCTGGTCTAGTGCTTTTTCATCTAAAATATTAGCTGAAAGTGGGTTAACAAGAGCGGCACCGAGCTTATTTGCTACTTTTTCACCCAATTGATAAAAAGCGCCTAGTCCAATAACTGCTACTTCCTTACCCTGCTTAACTTGATAGTTAATGGTGGAGTAGTCGGTAATAACGTCTTGCTGATCAGTTTCTGGTACATTTCCAGGAACTTTAATTGCAACGGGATGCTTCTTTTGCTTGATGGCCCATTCAAGCATTGTCTTTTCTTCAGCCAAAGTTGTTGGTGCTAAATAAATCCAGTTAGGCAAATTAGAAATCATTACCTGATCAAAAATACCAAGGTGAGTTTTCGATTGACTAGAAATAGTGCCTCCTGCTACAAGCATTACCACCGGTAAGTCATTGGCGGCAGTATCGTGTGATAATTGGTCAAAAGCACGTTGTAAGAAGGTTGAATTTTCCATCAAAACCGGAATACCGCCTTCTTTGGCAAAACCAGTGGCAAATGCAACCGACTCTTGCTCGGCAATACCAACGTCAGTGTAATTAGCTGGATATTCATTTTTAAAGTCATCTAAATTAAAGACACCAGGAATAGCGGCATTAATGGCCATGATATTTTGACCGGCATCAATTTGTTCTTTAATAACGTCAAGTGCAACCGACTTGGATGTAGGTTTTTGGTTTTCAGCGGCAAGGGGCTGATCGTCTTCCAAATTAAATGGTGAGACCCAGTGATGTGCTTCTTCGTCTTTGACTGCAGGCTCGTAGCCTTTTCCCTTAAGCGTATTAATGTGCAACAAAATAGGATGATCAACATCTTTAACAGCTTTAAAAGCATCAATCATGGCAGAGAGATCATTACCGTCTGCAACGTAGCGATAGTCAAAGCCCATTGCCTTAAACGGGTTTTCTGCTGTTTGGCCGTTAGAATCACGCAGCTTTTTCAGTGAGGTTACCACACCACCAACGTTTTTATCAATTGACCATTGGTTATCATTAACTACAACCACTAAGTTGTGTGGCTCAATCGCTGCATTGTTTAGCCCTTCAAAAGCCAAGCCACCTGTCAGTGAGCCGTCACCAATTAAAGCCATAATATTTTCGTGTTGACCCATTAAATCACGTGCCTTTGCCATTCCAGTAGCCAGAGCGACTGAAGTTGAGGTGTGACCAACAGCATAGTAATCATATGGACTTTCGTCAGGATTTGAATATGGTGTTACATCTTCATAATGGTCAGGGTCGAGCCAAGCTTTGGCCCGTCCAGTTAACATTTTATGTGGATATGTTTGATGGGAAATGTCCCAGACCAGTTTATCTTTTGGAGCATCAAATACATAGTGGTAGGCAATGGTAGCTTCTACAATACCGAGATCTGGCCCTAAGTGGCCACCTTCAGCTGCATCTTTTTCAACGATTAATGTCCTGATTTCTTGAGCTAATTTTTCCATTTCGGGGATGCTCAATTTTTTAACATCTTTTGGTCCCGCAATTTTATTTAACAAAAAGTCTTCATGTTTATTCATAATATAAGTGCCTCCTTGCTGTGCTAGTCAGCCAGCTTATTTCAGTAACTGTATAAAAGTTTAATACTTAAAGTTAACTCTAAGTCAAATATAAAATTACTTTTTTATAATTAAAAGTTAATTTTATTCGATTTAAACTATAATTATTATAGTGATAGAAATAATGATGTGACACATTTAAGGAATTGAAGATGACAATTGGTGAATTACTGAAAAAGTTTCGCGTTAAGCAATTGAAAACGCAAAAAGAATGGGCTGCGGGTGTGGTTACGCCCTCTTATTATTCAAAGGTTGAGAAAAACCTGCATCGTATAACGGCAGAGGATTTGATTGCAATTTTGCGGCTTAATCACGTTAAGCCGTGGGAATTTTTTAATCAATTAGATGAAAATCAACAAGCGCAGAATGTTGCGTTTAATGAAATTGAAGAAGAAGTAAATCGAGCATATTATCAAAACAATCCTAAAAAATTGAAGAGATTCGCCAATACGTGGAGAATAGCGATATTGAGAATAAGGACAAATTACTGCTACTGATCGATTTTAATTTGGCTGACACGCTGAATAATGTAGCCGAATTGAGTGATACGAAAAAAGCGCAGTTAAAGAATTGGCTTTTTGAACAAGATGATTTTGATGAAAGAACTCTACGTATGTACATTAACTTTATCCCAATTTATGATTTAAAAAGCAATTTGAAGATTGGCAAAAAGGTAGCAGAAAAATTAAAAGGTACAACAGAAACGCGGAAACAGGAGGAGCTCTTAGGTGTTATTATCAATATCTTGATTGTGTGTATTGAGCAAGGAGCCTATGACGAAACTGGATATTTTGTTCAAGCTGCCGAGCATATCAGAACAGTGCCAAAACTATTCTTTTATAAGAACATGCTGGTCTTTTTAGAAAACATGATTAACGAGCACTTTGACCATCAAGAAGAGTATGTGGCTAAATGCCAATGGGCAATCAAAAATTTCGACTTACTAGGAATGCCTGAATATGGTAAAGAAGCAGAACGTTTTTTTAACGAATATCAGTAAAATGAATAATAGTGCTAAGATAAGAATAAAATAGTTAAGCTTGAGCATAGAAGGAATGATTTTATGAAAATAGGTTTTATTGGAACAGGTGTAATGGGTAACGCAATTTGCCTTAATCTGTTAAAGGCTGGTCATGATTTAGTGGTTTATAACAGAACCAAGAGTGAGACTGATAACTTAGTTGCTCAGGGTGCAACTTGGTGTGAGAGCCCTAAAAAAGTTGTTGAGAATGCTGAATTAATCTTTACGATGGTTGGCTTTCCAGCTGATGTTGAAAAAGTTTATTTCGGTGATGAAGGTATTTTTCAGGCCGCTGTTAAGGACAAATATCTAGTTGATATGACCACTTCAAAGCCTGCATTAGCTCAGCGCATTTTCCGTGAAGGGGAGCAACAAGGAGCAAAAATTTTGGACGCACCGGTTTCAGGTGGAGATTTAGGTGCCAAAAATGGTACTTTGACAATTATGGTTGGTGGAGATGAAGCAGCTTATCAAGATTTGGAACTAGTTTTTAAAGACTTTGGCAAAACCGTGCATTACTTTGGTGCTGCAGGAGCAGGTCAGAATACAAAAATGGCCAATCAAATTATGATTGCTGGAACAATGACTGGAATGTGTGAAATGCTCGTCTATGCCAAAAAAGCAGGTTTGGATCTTGAATCTGTACTAGAGACAGTTGGAGCAGGTAGTGCTGCTAATTGGAGTTTGAGCAATTATGGTCCACGTATCTTGAAGGATGATTATACACCTGGCTTTTTCAGCAAGCACTTCTTAAAAGACTTGCGCATTGCCTTGGAAACTGCCAAAGAAATGGATCTTGAGTTGCCAGCTACTAAAGAGGCAGAAAAATTGTATGAAACCTTGGTTGATGAGCGTGGTCTAGGTGACTTGGGCACACAGGGTTTGATCAAATTATGGTGGAACTAATATTTAGTTCAAAAACAAAAAGAGCAGTTTCAGATTTGGAACTGCTCTTTTTTATGAGTAAGTATAAGTGAATTTTAAGTTAATTGATTTTACTTTTGACTTCTTCTACGCCGTCTAAAACATTAGCATAGCGTGCCAAAATGAAAAGGTAGTCTGATAAACGATTAATGTATTTTAAACAAGCAGGGGCTAATTTTTGCTGTTCATCGTTTAATTTAGCCATTGCACGTTCTGCTCTCCTAGCAACCGTACGAGCATAATGCAAATGGGTCGCGGTAATCGAACCGCCCGGCAAAATAAAGTGGGTAGTTTTTGGAATTTTTTGATTAAGTTCGTCTATTTGTTGTTCAAGGAATTCGACTGTAGCCGCCGTTATTTCTTCGTGTCTTTTAACAACAATATCGCTTTCTAATTCATATAAATCACGTTGTCGATCTTGCAGTGGGTTAAGCAATTCTTGACACTGATCGGATAAGTTAGCAATTACAACACCTAAATAAGAATCTAGTTCGTCGATGTCACCAAGTGCTTCAATTTGTAGGTCATACTTAGGTACCATTTTGCCGGTGACTTGCTTGGTGTAACCTTGGTCGCCGACTTTGGTATAAATTTTGATGGTCATAAAAGCCTCCGTTTGTAGTGATCTAATGCAACATTAAGTGGTTTATATAGAATGGGGTAGAAGACTAAGTTGCCAACTGCATGGTAAGTATCAAAAACTAAGCTTCCAGCCCAGTAGGCTAGAAATGCATTAAAGCCACCAAAAATCGACATCCCGAAGTCTACGAAACAGCCGTATTCCCAACCTAAAAAGACAGCAACGACTAATTGATAAGTAAAGTGCTTTTTTAACGGCGTAAATTTTGCCAGTAATGCAACAGTTAAAACGCAGCCGCCATAGGCTAAGACCTGTGAGATGGTCCAAATGCCGAAGCCTAAGTAAATGTTAGAGACTACCATGGTCAAAATGGCTAGGGCAAAGCCGAAGGTAAAGCCCATATTTAACGTTACGATTACCAAAATGTCAGTGACTGGCTGGACATTTGGAACTGGAATAATTTTAAAAATGCGTAAGGCTACGCACATGGCAGTTAAAATAGCAAGTAGTGCTAATTTCTTGGTTGAATCATGCATGATTGCTGATTAGTCGATCTTTGCTAAAGTGAATTTAACCTTATCCTTGTTGGCTACTTTTTGTTCTGCAGCACCTTTAGAAGCGAATTTGCCGTTGATAGTGTAAGTCCAGTAAACCTTTTTGGCCTTATTTTGGCTCTTACCATCGATTGAAGTGATGAAGCCATCAGTACTCTTTACTTTCCAAAGCTTCTTAAGGCCACGCATAACAGTTGAGTGCTTAGGCAACTTTACGCTTTTTGTCTTGTAGTTTTTATTATCCACTTTAAGGGTATAAGTAACGCGAACTTTGCTTGCAGCATCAACTTGTTGAACATTTTGGGTACTGCCATATCCAGCAACAGTGAAAGTAAAGATAGTAGCGATTCCGGCAAGAACTGATAATTTATTTTTTTTCATGATAAAACTCCTATTTTTAATACATAAATTTAGATTATTTAACTGGACAAGCGCCTGATTCACAATCGGTTTGATCAACTAGCTCGATGTCTTTTTGATCATCATGTTGTTCAGCAAAGACAGTAGCAACATCGCCAGATATTTTGGCTTTGCGCTCTTCGTATGTTTTCTTATCAATTGGTTCTTTTGGCGCTTGCTCCAAAGATCCACCATAGTAAGGAAGAAGAGACGTTGACTTGATGACGTTACGATATTGTTTAAATAAAGAGGTGATCTTGTCACCTTCATTGCTTTGGAAAGTGACAGTACAACTAACCGCATTATCGGACCAGTAGGTTTGTAAAAATGCTTGAGTTGCAAACTGTTCTTCAATTGAAACAGTACCTGCAGAAGCAAAGTTTTTGCTGTCTGCATGAGCTGCTCTTAATGGAAATTCTACACAAATAGTATTTGGTGAATAGATATCTGGTTCTGAGTAGTAACCACAAGCATCAAGGGCCTTGAGTAAAGGATCTGAGGCTTGGAATCTGATTCTTTGAATTAGATAGCCAGCGTAGTGGAAGTGCATACCTTCAGAAGCACCTGCAAGTTTAGCAACAGTACCAGATGGTTTAACAGTGGTGTGTTTGATAGAAGGATTGCAATTTAAAGCCTTACTGTAGTCTTGATCGGCATCAATTACTGCTTGATATGCTTCTTCGACCATTTTGATTCCCTTAGGATCATAAATTGGCTTTTTAATTTTTGCGCCTGTCTCTTCGTCGATACTGTCTTCAAAGCCGGTAACAACCCGATGACCTAAATCATTTAAGAGCCAATCTTGGATACCTGACATTGAAACACCGATTCGTCTGTTCTTGTAGATGATGTTGCGGGAAACTTCCCAGTCGTATTCACTAAAAGTTACACGCTTGGTATAACGGGTAGCCAGTTTGAAGACCTCTTTTAAGTCCCAACCTTGTTCTTCAGCAATGTAAGGAAAAACTTCAAATAAGTTACATGGCTCACCGTTGGCTAGTGAAATCTCACCACATGGGTTTGTTCCTTCAACTTCGCCATCAATGCCTTCTTGATAACCATCAATAATACGGCCGTAATTACGTGACAAGTCTAAGTTAACAACACCAGGTTCACCGTTTTCTCTAATACCAGCGGCAATTGGTTCGTATCCATCGAATTTAGCGTCAATCGCAACGCTATTGTTTGAAGCCCAACGGTGATGATATAGCTTATCTTTATCTTGCTTCATTGTGATGAAATCTTGATCATCGTTAGAGCCTAATGCTAATTCAGCAGACCGTCTAACATTTCCTGCAACAACAGTTTTCCCGATTAAGTTGCAAATGTCTGTACCATCAACTGAGGTGATTTTTGTACCAACACGATTATTGATAATGTCGTTAATCTCAAACAGCATTTCGACCAATGGCATTGGGCCAGAAGCAGTACCACCAAAACCGTGAATTTTTGCACCGTAAGGACGAATACCACTGATGTCTAAAACCAACTTCTGTTTATTTTCAGGATTGGTCTCCTTAAAGTGCATATCGATTAAACGAGCATTAGCTAAAACCCAACCTTCACGGGTGTCAGATAAATCGTAATAGATATAGTCATCCGAATTCTGATTTTGCTTTACCCACTCACTTTTATCAGTTGCTCCAAGCTTAACGGAGTCGTCATAAGAAGCACTAGCCTTGTCGATTACAATCGTTAAATCGATTTTATTGTCAACTGAGGGAATTTTTTGGATATTGTCCTGAACGACGGAAAAGCCAACGCCGCCACCTTTCATCAATTGGTCAAAGACGAAAGAAAATGGCATTGAAAGAGCTTCTTGATTTTTGTCCAAATAGTCAGGCACGATATGACTATCACCATATTTCTGTGGTTTGATAGCAATAAACCAGCAATTGTTTAAGGAATCACCATTACGTCTTTGGTAATCAGTCCCAGAAACCCACAAGTTCCGTCCAGACGGAGTGGAAGCAAGGCCATAAATAAGCTTGAATAAACGCTTAGCTTCGTCTGTCAGTTCCTCAACCACATCTTCAGAAGGCGAATCAGTTAAGCGTGGATCAAGGTTAATGTTGCCTTCCACAACACGCTTAACTGTTTCGTCCCATTCTTCAGCGCGATTATATTCAGGAAGCCAGCGTGCATAAGTCCGCTTGTACGTGACCCAGCCAAGTTCTCCCCAGTGAGGCGAAACATTTTGTTTCACTTGATCAATATAAGCCTGATCCAAGCTTATTCTTGCATTTTTCATATACAAAATATCTCCTCATAAAATAACACTTTGTTTCACATACACATCATGTATGGTGTCTAAAAAGACTATAACACAATATCTTGTATTTACCAGCGGATATGCAGCAGTCAAATCCGAACAAAAAAAGATGATTTAAGGCGGCAGTAGGAGAAAAAGATTTTCAAAAAAATCATATAGCAATCAGCGTATAGAAAAAGCACAATAAACTAAAAAAAGCTTATTGTGCTTCAAAAAGACTAATAAAAAAGAGTTAACGACCAATTGCTGTGAAGAGCAGGAGAAGTATTCCTCCCAAAATAGCAAAAGGAATTAGTAAATGAATAAAGAAAATGAAGATTAAACCGCATGCCAGTATAAATAATAAAATTTTAATTATCCCAACACCTAGTTTAGCCAGTGCCCAGATCAATGCAAAAATTAGTAATAAAGTAAGCATACTAGTATTTCCTCCTGATTTATTTGGTAAGCAATTATACCTCAAGCGCAGTTACTTAAAATGAGTTTTACCTAAATTTAACAAAAAGATAATTATGTTTTTTATGAGTAATTTACTGGTATAATATTTTTCCGTAGCAGTATTTATTTCCCGGGAAATAATTGGAAAGGATGAAAAATACTTGCGTTTTAGACAAATTATTTTTGATGTAGATGACACACTAATCGATTTCGCGGATACGGAGAATTTCGCGCTCCATCGTCTTTTTAACGCGCATCACTGGCCACTAACAGAGGACTTGCAGCGCCGTTACCACTCATATAATCAAAGTTTATGGCGTCAGCTTGAAACTGGTGCATTAACATATGATCAATTGAGTGAAATGGTTTTTCATAATTTTATCAAAGAAAACTATCATATTAATGTTGATGGACTTGCCATTATGGATGAATATCGTTCATACTTCAGTCAAGCTTATAAGTTGCTACCTGGTGTAGAAGATACGCTTCGCTTTGCCAAAAAGAGTGGGTACGAGTTAACCATTTTAAGTAATGGTGAAGCCTATATGCAGCGCCACCGCTTAGAGCTAGCTGGAATTAAGAACTATTTTAATTTAATTATTACTTCTGAAGAAGCAGGTTATTCAAAACCTGATGCTCGAATTTTTGATTACTTTTTTGACCGGGCGGAATATGGTCCTGAAGAAACAGTATTTTTTGGAGATGGTTTACAATCAGATATTTTAGGTGCAGAAAACTATGGTTTTAGCAGTGTCTGGTATAACCATCGCGGGCGAAAAAATAACATGAATTTACATCCTTTGTGTGAAGTGAAAACATATCCCGAATTCGTGAAACTGTTAAAAAATGACTTTGAAAGAATTAATTAGCAATTTGTCAAATTTGATGTGGCAGCATATATATTATTCGATATAATATAACAGAGGTGAAAATAATGACTGTCAAAATTAGTTCTTTAAATGATAGATATTTTTTAAATAACGGAGCTAAGATGCCTACTATAGGTTTCGGAACTTGGCAAACGCCAGATGGCGATGTTGCCAAAAACTCCGTTATTGATGCAATTAATGCGGGGTACCGTTTGATTGATACTGCTGCTGCTTACGGCAACGAGGAGAGTGTTGGTAAGGGCATTAAGGAAAGTGGTATTAACCGTTATGATTTATTTGTTACAACTAAATTGTGGAATGATAAGCATGGCTATCAGGAAACAATTCAAGCAATTGACGAAAGTTTAGAAAAACTAGGGTTAGATTATCTTGATCTGTACTTAATTCACTGGCCAAATCCAAAAGCAGTGCGTGATCATTGGGCAGAATTAAACGCAGAGAGTTGGCTCGCAATGGAAGATCAGTACAAGGCAGGAAAGCTTCGTGCGATTGGGGTTTCAAACTTTAGACGTGAGCACATGGATGAATTACTAAAAACCGCTTCTATTCGTCCAGCTGTCAATCAAATCTACTTAAATCCGAGTGATATGCAGGAAGACGTTGTTTCATATAATAATGAACTTAACATTTTAAGTGAAGCATATAGTCCATTAGGAACAGGCGGCTTAATTGGAAATAAAACTGTTAGTGAAGTGGCTGAGCATTATGGTAAAACTCCTGCTCAAGTACTCTTACGTTGGTCACTTCAACATCAGTTTGCACCACTTCCAAAATCTGTTCATACTGATAGAATAAAAGAAAATGTAGATATTTTTGATTTTGTAATCGATGAAGAAGATATGAAGACTTTGGACGGGTTGCATGGTGCTGCTGACCTTGCAACTGATCCTGATAAAACAAACTTCTAAAGTTAACAATTAAGGTGAAGAGCAATGAAAATAGGATTCATAGGTACCGGTAAAATAGGTAAAGCAATTATTTTGGGCTTATTGCAAGGAGATATCGCTAACCAAGATATTTATGTTTTTGGTGGTGGACATCCATCAGCCGAAAAAATTGCAGCTGAATTGCACTTGAATTTAATTAATGACTATGCAGACTTTAAAGAATGTCAGGCTGTCATTGTTGCAGTGGGTGGTTCAGTAGTGGAAACTATTTTTGCAGAACTTGGTCAAAAATACCATGGCATTATCTTATCCACTGGTGGTGGTGATTTAGAAAAGGTAAACCATGAATTACCTAATGGCTCTTCTTTTGTCAAAATTGTGCCAAATACACCAGTTCAAATCGGTGAAGGAATTACAGCAATTAGTTTTGCTGCAGGAGAAAAGCCTGAAGTAATCAAGACTGTAAAAGATCTGTTTGAACAAATGGGTGATGTTTACGTTGTGCCGGCCGACTTATTAGGCATTTATGGTACTGTCGCAGGTTGTACTCCAGCATATGTCGATTTAATGATCGAAGCACTGAGCGACGCAGCCGTTCAAAATGGGGTAAAACGAGCAGAATCCTACCAAATCATTGAAAAAATGCTCTTAGGGACTGCTAAATTAGCATTAACTAGTGGTAAGCTTCCTGAAGAATTAAAAGATGAGGTTACTACTCCTGGTGGCTCTACCATCAGAGGCGTTAATAAGTTAGAAGAAAAAGGTTTTCGTGGAGCATTAATTCAGGCACTTAATGCTTCGGCTAAGTAAAAATTAGCAAGATTACTTAATAATGAAAGACAAAATAAAAGGCACCGAGTAAGTAAAATCGGTGCCTTTTTATTAAAGTCAAATCATTAAATGTGTTTAAGAAGGGAAATAAGTTTTTATGAAATTAAAATTCTTTATCCAAATCAACTGGAGTGTCAGGAGTTTCACCCTTGATTAACTTCAAGTTGTTGTCAAATGAGTTGATAACCATGTTACGAACAGCGTGTGTTGTGTAGAATGCTGTGTGAGGAGTTACCAAAACGTTTGGACGAGCGATTAAGTCAGCTAAACGCTTGTCAGGTAATTCTTTATTAGAGAAGTCTTCGTTAAAAATACCAACTTCACCTTCATAAGTATCCATTACGAAGCCGAAGATCTTACCTGAATCAAGGCCACGAATAACTGCATCAGTATCAACAAGAGGACCACGTGATACGTTAACAATAACAACGTCATCTTTCATCTTCTTGATTGATTCGTCGTTAATCATGTGGATGTTTTCAGGAACATCAGGTACGTGAAGTGAAATTACATCAGATTGAGCGTAAAGTTCATCTAAAGTATCTACATAGTAGCCCTTCTTCTTAAGAATAGGGTTTTGGAAAATATCGTAGGCAATAACTTTTGCGCCAAAGCCTTCCATAATTTTCATGAATACTTGACCAATATGTCCAGTACCAACAACACCAACAGTTTGGTCACGAACTTCACGACCAATTGTAGGAGCCCAACGTAAATCATGCTTAGCAAGCTTTTCGTCCATAGCTTTATCTTGACGTAAAACTCTAGCTGCTTGAATAGCTGCATGTTCAGCAATAGCATCTGGTGAGTATACAGGAACATTAGTTAATTTAAAGCCAAGTTCCTTAGCCTTCTTTAAGTCAATGTTGTCGATACCAACGTTACGGATTGACCAGTTACGAATACCAAGTCTGTCTAAAGCTTCAATTGTGTCAGCTTTGTAGTCTAATTGTTGGTAAGTAACAACACCATCAGCACCCTTAGCTAATTCAGCAGTTTCAGGTGTTAAAAGTTGATCAGTGTATTCAACATCAACATCTCTGTGAGCGTCGCTCCACTCGCGAACATAAGGCTCTTCGTCTTTACGAATCGCATAAGCATAAATTTTAGTCATAAAATCTAACCTCCAAAAATCGTTATTACTTTCTCTTGTGCTATTATACACTTGTGCTAACTGAATTAAAAATATAAAAATGTGAAAAAGATAATTTTCGAAAAAAGTTGATTTTTCAATAAGCGCTTACATTTATTGAGTACCAACTAATTAAGCTAGAATACTCATTTAAATAAGTTTTTCTAAAAGTCGTGAAATTGGTAACAATTTTTCTTTTATGTAAATAGTGCAACTATTAATAATATTAGGTAAATTTTTCAATGAATCTTTGTGCCAGTCATAAAAAACTATATAATGTAGAAGACGGTTTTAAAAGGAGAAAAAAATGATCTTAATTTCATGGAATATTGATTCATTGAATGCCGCTTTAACGGGGACCTCTTCAAGGGCTGAGGAAACACGTAAAGTTTTGGCAAAAATACATGATCAGGATGCAGACATTATTGCAATTCAAGAAACTAAATTGCGTGCAACTGGTCCAACTAAAAAGCACTTAGAAGTTTTAGCAACGGAATTTCCTGAATATGAAATAGTGTGGCGTTCTTCAGAAGAGCCAGCACGTAAAGGCTATGCCGGAACAATGTATCTATACAAAAAGGAACTTAAGCCCGAAGTGACTTTTCCAGAAATTGGTGCTCCAGAGCCAATGGACCAAGAAGGTCGCATTATTACATTAGAGTTTCCAGAGTATTTTGTTACCCAAGTTTATACACCAAACTCTGGTAATGGTCTGAAAAGATTACAAGAGCGTCAAATTTGGGACGAAAAATATACTGAATACCTAAAAACTTTAGATGATAAAAAACCAGTTTTGGCAAGTGGCGACTATAATTGTGCGCATGAAGAAATTGATTTGAAGCATCCAGATAATAACCATCATTCTGCTGGCTTTACCGATGAAGAGCGTGCAGGCTTTACTAAATTGCTTAATGCTGGCTTCACTGATACTTTTAGAGAAATTAATGGTAATGTTGAAGGTGTTTATTCATGGTGGGCTCAAAGAATTAGAACTGCCAAAGCCAATAATTCTGGCTGGAGAATAGACTACTGGATTACAAGTAACAGAATTGCTGACAAGGTAAAGCGTTCAGAGATGATGGATACTGGCGCACGTGCCGATCATTGTCCAATTTTGCTAGATATTGATTTGTAAAACATAGATTAAAAGAAATCCATGAATTTGGATTTCTTTTTATTTATTACATATAGAAGGTTTTGAGGAAATTAGATGAATAAACCGTTGCAAGATGCGATTCTTAATGGCTTATATGATCAAACGTATCCGGGGCATGAACTACTCAATCCCCAGCTTTTGCAGAATACGAAAGATTCTAATATCTGGTTAACTATTAGGCAAGAACTTTTGAGCTGCCAAGGCTTTACGTGGGCAGTTGCATTTATTACGCAAGATATGCTTGTGCCATTCAAAGTAGTAATGGCTGATTTAGCTAAAAAGGGTGTCTCGGGTACCTTAATTACGGGTGATTATCTTGCCTTCAACGATCCAAAAGTTTTCCATGAACTCTTAAAAATTGAAAATTTAACGATAAAAATCGCTTCTCCACGGGGTTTTCATGCCAAAGGCTACCTTTTCCAGCATGAAAATTGGCAAACAGTTGTCATTGGTAGTGCAAACTTTACTCGTGCGGCATTACTCAGTAATTATGAATGGGCGTTAAAAGTCAGCTCCAAGAAAAATGCTGCATTAGCGGAGCAGCTTGCAACTGAACTGAAAAGGTTAAGTCAAGAGAGTCAGCCACTATCACTGGAATGGCTGAAAAATTATGAAGATAATTGGGTAAAACCTGCTCAATATCAGTCAAGAAAATCCCAAAAAGTAGCTGCTAGTCAACCAATTGAACCAAATCAAATGCAAAAGGCTGCGTTACAGGAATTAGATGGTTTAGTTGAAGAGGGTAAAAATAAAGGGTTAATTGTTTCAGCGACTGGAACAGGTAAAACTTATTTGGGTGCTTTTGCTGCGCGTAATTTTAAGCCACATAAATTTTTGTATGTGGTACACCGTGAGCAAATTGCTAAAAAGGCACTAGATAGCTTTTACCAGGTTATTGGCGGTGATCGAAAAAATTATGGGTTATTGACAGGCCATAAGCATGATTTAAATTGCCAATATACTTTTGCAACAGTTCAAACGTTGAGCCAACCTGAAGTACTGGATAATTTGCAGACAACTGAATTTGATTACATTTTAATTGACGAAGCACATAGAGCGGCTGCACCGAGTTACCAACGTGTTTTTGATAAATTCACGCCTAAGTTTTGGCTGGGAATGACTGCAACCCCTGAGCGTATGGATAATCAGGATGTATATCAGTTGTTCGATTACAATTTAGCCTATGAAATTCGCTTGCGTGGGGCATTAGAAGAAAAAATGCTTGCACCGTTTCATTATGTTGGGGTTGAGGATTACGAAGTCGATGGCGAAAGCATTGATGAAACGGCCAATCTCCGCCGTTTATTAGCACCAAAACGAGTGGACTACATCTTAAAGCAAATTGGTTATTATGGCTACTGTGGTGATCAAGCTAAGGGATTGGTTTTTTGCAGTAGACAAGAAGAAGCGCGCGAGCTAGCAGAAATTTTTTCAGCTAAAGGACATCCAGCAATTGCGCTGACTAATGAAGATAGTGAAAAAAGAAGACTGCAAGTCGTGCGCCAACTCGAAGAGGGAAAAATTGAATATATTATTACAGTTGATCTCTTTAACGAAGGAATCGACATCCCGGCACTGAATCAGATTGTGATGTTGCGTAATACGCAATCAAGCATTGTGTTTATTCAGCAGCTTGGCCGAGGTCTGCGTAAGTATCCTGGAAAAGACTATGTAACCGTCATTGATTTTATTGGTAACTATAAAAATAATTACCTAATTCCGATTTCTTTGAATCAAGACGACAGTAGAGACATTGACCGTGTACGCGAAGAGAGTACTTTGCCTGGCTTTATTGATGTTTCAACAATTAACTTTACGCAAGTTGCTTCCAACAAGATATTGGCATCGCTCGACCGAATAAAGCTCGATAGCATAAAGGAATTGCGTCAGTCTTATATTGAGCTAAAAGAAAAAACGGGTAGACCACCACTTTTATATGATTTTTATCGTTATGGCTCGACTTCGCCTGAAGTTTTTGCTAATAACCACGCTTTGGCTCATTACGGTGAGTTTTTAGCTAAAATGGGTGAGCCGATAAAGTTGACTGAATATGAGAGTGCCGTTTTATCGTTTGTAACGAAAGAATTGCTGAATGGAAAAAGACCGCATGAACTGCTACTGCTCAAACAATTATTGACAGACAAGTCAGTCAGCCAAACTGAGTACGAGCAGGTGCTGCGCGATTATGGTGCGTATGTTAATTCTGCCGTTTTAAACTCAGTTGATGATATTTTGACGTTGAATTTCTTTGATATTAAGCAAGGAAAGACTACCAAGAAAGAACAATATGGTGATCAAGCACTTATTGAACGACCAGATTTATTCACTTATCAACTAGCGCCGCAATTAGAGGAAGCACTTAATCATAACCAGCAGTTTAAGCAATTGTTTACCGATGTTGTTAAAACTGGTTTGGCGCTTAACCAAAAGTATGATAACCAAAAGCAATTCACGCTTTACGAGCAATATGATCGAAAAGATGCTTGTAGGCTGCTTAATTGGCCGAAGGATGTTTCTGCACCAATGTATGGTTATCGTGTTGATAAAGATGAAACGCCGATTTTTATTACTTATAAAAAAGACTCATCAAAAAAGCGGAATGCTGTGTACAACAATACTCTAGAAGATGGTCGCTGCTTAAGATGGTACACGCGCTCGCCACGTCATATAGATTCTGATGAAGTCCAGAGATTATTGAATACACCCGAAATGAAGCTTCACCTATTTGTTAAGAAAAGAGATGCAATTGGTAAACAATTTTTCTATCTTGGCCAAGCAGAAATTCAAAAAGAAACCGTTAAAGAAGAGCAGTTAGGTCCAAAGAAAAAGGCTGCGGTTGGGATGAACTTGCTACTTAAGCATCCACTTGAAGCCAAAATGTATGAACTACTATTTGAAGAATAAGAAAAAAGCTTCTTTATGATTAAAGAAGCTTTTTTAAATAGATAGTTTATCTTGAAACAAATGTATTAGGCTTGATGTGCTGAAGGATTTCGTAGCCTACATCTTTTTCGTCGTTTTCAACATCATTAGTCTGATTTAAAAACATGACAATGCCGTTTTGATTATCGGTTGTTAACTGAACCCAGGTGCCAAAGTGAAGCCCATATAAACTACCATAAGCGGATTTGAGAGTTTCTTTATTCCTTAAATACATTCCGCCGCAGTAATCGGTAACTTTACTCTTCAAGTGAGTCAAGTAATAAAAATCATCCTTACTTAGGATACTACCGTCACTTAGACCAACCTGTATTTTGTAATATTCGTCTGTTGTGGTAAATAAGTTACCGGCACCAGGAATTTGGGAGGCAAGGCTGGCTTTAACGTAACTAGATTGCTGGTAGTTCTTGCCACCATTTGAATAGTAAGAAATGGGATCTGTTATTCCCTTAGGGATGCCTTGGTAAAGGTATGTTCTTTGCAAGTTAAGCTTTTTAACGATGCGGCTTTCAAAGTTATCTTCATAAGACTTTCCGGTAACTTGGCGAATGATGCCAGCAAGCAAAATGTAGTTACTATTATTGTAATGATAATTACCTACACTATCTGCTTTAGAAGCGTTGATATTTTTAACAACCCAGTCAATTGAATCTGCTTCGGAATAAACAACACCCCGATCAATTTCGGTTTGCGTAGCCGTAATACCAGAAGTATGTGACATTAGATTGCCAACTGTAATATTGTTAGCATTTTTTAAATTAGGATACCAACGTGAAATCTTTGTGTTTTGGGTAAAAGATTGATCCGTATTTTTGGTTTCATTAATTAGTTGAACAATCATTGCGGCGGTGACTACTTTTTGTAATGAAGCGGACGGATAGGTAACATTTTTACTGCCATTACCGATGCGCTTGCCGTACCAAGCATAGCCATAACTAATTGTTTGAGGCACACCATCTTTCACCACAGTTACGATGCCACGAACATAATGCTTTTTAAAAGTATTCCTAACAAAATTGTACATTTCGGTTTGGTTGCTAGTTGTGGGTGCGGCACTAACCGAGGCAGTAGAAAGAGCAGTTGATGCGGAAGCACCAATAACTAATGCTGCAGCCAAAGCGATAAATTTACGTTTCAAGATATAATATTCTCCCTTACAGTTATTAAGATGTATTATAGAACGTTCGCTTTAACAAAGATATGTGAAAAAGGTTAATTTTCGTTAACAAAGCGGATAAAGTTTAAAAATATTAAAGCAACAATGTAATATTTGCAAGAGTTACAGGAAAAATCATTACGAACATGCGGTTTTTAAAAATGCTACAAAAAAATTAGCAAAAAGTACTTGCCAAAAAGAGAAATAGTTGCTAGTATTAATAACTGTCGTCAGGACATAGGGCACAACAGCTCGAGCGATTGAACGACAAA
>NZ_JACFPH010000007.1:0-33204 GCF_016102085.1 Lactobacillus sp. M0390
CTTGATTTTTGCTCAAAAAGCCTTTATTATTAGGCATAGAAAAAGCCATCAATCAATAGACCACATGGTTAATTAATTAATGACTTTTTAAATTAAATAAAAAAAGCAGCTCGATTGGCGTCGAGGAGCTCCACATAAACTCAAATTGTGACTTTATTATACAGCAAATTGCCATTGCTGTAAATGCTGTGATTTTAAAAAACTGTGAGGACAAACACAGGGCAATGACGACCATTATAGTCTTACTTTTTCGAAAGCCGACAGCCGGTTATGATGGAGTCAGTAAAAGGGACAGGTTACCGTGATTAGCCGCTTCAATAACTAGTCACGCACCCAGTATAATCAGCTACTCTGCATTACTGGGTGAGGTTTGAACTTACCGCCAATTGTAAAGATTTTGGTTAAAAAAAGTTCGGTGGTTTAATGGGACTGAAACGTCCGGGGCTATCAGCCATTAAGATTAAGGGCATTAATTTAATCAAGGTTGCTAGTCGGTCATTAAATTGACTAAGAAGTAGAGTGGCTGTACGATGGGGTGCGAAGGGGCAGAAGCCTTTTTTTATTTTTGAACTTCTTTTCTCTCTGCTAAAACAGGGAGAAGTTGTCTCAAAAATGCTCAGCAAACAAAAGCCTTGTCCTTTATTTTCAGAATAATTCAAATTTTAGTTTCTTTTTTTAGTTTTTTTGTTTATTAATTTTCAGCTTTAGCTTTAAGTGCTGAGAGCGCAATTCTACGGCTTTTAAATCTAACAAACGTTGATAATTATTGAACTTGTTTTATAAAATTGCATATAAAAAAAGCCACTTAGTAGAATTAACTGCTAAGTGGCTTTTTAAAATTATAGAATGATTTTGACTTTTTGACCATTAATCCAACGATCAATACCGCTACCAATTAATAGATAGCCTTTGCTTAATTTGTATGCTTTGTATCTATTGCCTTTTTTGAATTTGCGGCCAGTAATAGGTCCAGCTGCTTCAGCATGACCTTTAGCATTGCCAGTTACTTCAATCACGGAGTGGATATTTGGATTATCCAACAAGGGATTTAGTTTAGCCACACCAGTACGCGGATCAATGTACCCTTTACTTGTCTTAAAAAAGCCGTGTTCTTTCGCCAAAATAGTGATTGGCTCATTGTATTTAAGCATACTGACTTTTGTATCGTTATTAGGTGCAGCCCAAATTGTTGCACCTTTTTTCTTTGTCACCAGAAAACCACCATATGCCGTAACTGGTACCTTAACATGCCATTCCATTAATCTGTTTTCATCTCCTGTATTATTCTTTTGGTGCTTAGACCAATCAGACTTTGAGCCATAATATACATCCAAATCTAGTGGCCCGTTATAGCCAGTCAAGCGGCCGTTTGCTGAATATTGAAACATGGTCATTTTTTTAAAGTGACGAACAGAACCATATAGATTTCGTGGCTGAAAACCATAATGTGGTGCCATGTCATTATATTGTGCAACCCATAGTGCGTACTTTTTAGCAACTGGTGCCCAATTATAATAGTTCTCATCCGACAATCCCATGTAAATCATTGGTTTAATACCGGTTTGTTTGTATACATAATCCAACCAGTTGAGTGCCCATTGTACGCCACCATATGTTACTACTGTACTCTCGTAATCAAGCACAATAATAGAGTTATTGAGATATGGTTTTACTGTTCGCAGGAAAAAGTCGGCTTGAACCTTCCAGCTCCCAGGGCGTGCAAAATGGTAGACTCCTGTTAATTTACCAGTAGTTTTTGATTGAGCCATAAAAGTTGGTAGTGTTGAATCAGTAAAGTTACTGCTCTCTGTAGCTTTAGCAATTACACCATCTGCCTTAATGTTGGCGACATTTAGTCCACCATTATTATTGCTGACATCAATAACATTAAGCATTAGCATCAGCTCCAGTGTTATCTGCAGAGTCAATTACCTTATTCTCATCAAAATCTTCTACCGATTGTGCATCATCATTAGCTTGCACAGGTACGGATTGAGCCGGACTGCTGTTAATCTTAGCAACTTCCTTCTCAGCAAAGGCCTTGATAGCTGATTCGATATCAGGCGTAATGTTGACACCTCTTTTGCGAAGAATGTTACATACACTAGTAACAACAATATCCATTTTGGCAGTGCCATTACCACCAGTTGTTTCTGCTTCATGGACAAAAGCGGCAGCCAAATCGGGGATTTGTGCAACCCATTGATTTTTGATAGTGTGTTTTAAACTGTAAAGTTTAATTGCACTGTAAGCAATAATTGCAATCGCAATTAAGCCATAATAACCTAAATTTAGAATTTCGCTAATTTTCATAGAATTATACCTTCTCACTGTAAACTAAAAAGGGCACTATCTAGTGTCCTTTTCTTTTTTTTAATTCTTCATACTTTTTTTCAAGTCTTAACCGCTTGTTGCGCTCATTATCACGTTCTTTAATTGCCGCCTGCAATTTATCATTGCTTTGCTTGGGCGGCTTGCTAGATTTGTGTAAAACAGCAAGGAGTGTGGCAATTGCGCCGATTAAAGTTGAAATTGCACTAACTAGGTACGTAATTGCCCTAATAGTGTTGTCAACGTCCTGCATGCAACTAACCACCTCACTTAATTTTTATACGCCGAGCGTACGATAAGAGCAAAAATCATAAAGTCACCGATAACAGTGTGTGCCATTCGCATTTGATTTGCTAAAAAAGCATGCAACAATTGTGTGCACGCTAGCATAAAAATTACAGCACCGCATGATATCAGCAATGTATCTTGCCACGCTTTACTTCTATTGTCGGTAATGGCCAATACAAAGAGTCCGATGCCTAAAATAATAATAAATAGGTCTAAACGTTGATCGTTCATTTCTTTGGTCAATTCAGGCGGCCAGAAGAAATAGTTACGGTCTATAAACAAAGAGACGCCTATCGCAATGATAGCCGTCCCTGCTAGTAACTGGTCAAAATTGTTATTAGCATTATGCATTAGTTTGTGTAGCATAATCTTCACCTGTAATATCGTTATAATCTTTTGCAGTTAATGAGCCGCATTTAACAAATGATTTAATGATTTCTTTGTTGTACAATCCAGCAGTATAAAACTGTGTGGCCAAGTTTTTGAAAAGATTAAGCATTATTTGCACCCCCAGCATTTTGGGCAACCATAGGTGCAATTAATTGCAGCATCTGTGCTAACTGTTGTGACTGCGACTGCTGGCTCTTACTAATGCTTCCCAATGATTGCTGCAGAGCGTCATTATTTTGAATCACATCTTTAGTTTTTTCTTTAAGATTATCAACTGCATCGGCTATTGCACCAATTTTTTGGGCCTGTGTCTCTGTACCTAGGTCGAACCAGCTATAATTAATAAAATCAAATTTTGGATTTTTAAAATCTGGATTAGGTGGGGTTAGTGTAAAAGGCTGCCTAATTTCTGCATTTTTCGGTGCAAACCAGACTTCACAGGGCACCTCATCAGTAGATTTATAGACTTGAATATACATTTTTTCTGTAGCACTAGATGTCTGTGTAGTAGCACCATTGCTATCTTGCCAGTTTGCTGTTTCTTCTGCCATTTTTAGCTTCCTTTCTTAACAAAATTAATTAATTTTTCAATGTAAAGACCATCGCCAATTTGATAGATGTTACCGTTAATATCCGCCGTTATACTTGCACTATTAGTTGGATGATACATATCGGTTGACCATTGTAATTGACCATCAGCACTGTATTTTTTAATCATATATCCTGTTGTGTAATCGTAATAAATAATATAAATATTGCATTGATAATCGACACATGCATCAATAATATAACTGTTTGTTGACAATTTAATTGTCGGCCAACATAACTGTTTTTTGGATAAAGAGTATTTTCCAAAAAAATTATTAGACGCATCATTTAGTTTTGCAAAATACAAGTTATCAAATTGATCAAAAAAGATTTTATTAACAATTAAATTTGTAACTAATGTCCCAGTTTTAGTGCTAGTGCCAATCCCACTTTTTGGTATTTTATATACACCAGAGCTAGTTGCAATGTATATACTATTGCCATTAGCAGCTATGCGATACGTTCCATTGTATGTTACCCCTGATTTTGAAGTATTTAAAACTCCTGAATGATCATAAGTATAAATTGATGGAGTAGCAATATTGCAAAATACATATATATAATCTTCATCATAAGTTACACATGACGGCACATATCTGCTTAAATCTGCAGATATATCAAATGATTTTACCTGAGTACCATTAGTGTCTAATCTTCTAACAATAGTCTTATTATTATACGAACTCACTGTATAAGTTGTCATACAATAAATGTAATCATTATTATCTATATATATATCATATTGACTGTTATCAGCGGTATCAATCTTTTTATTAAAAAGAACATTTCCATCAGGATCTAGTTTCATCAACCAACAAGCATTGCTGTAGTAGTAAGATATTACCAAATTGTTTTTTGAGTCAAATGCAGACGAGTAAGGTGACATACCAGTACCGCATTGCTTTTGCCAAACAATTTGTGGGGTGCAAGGTAAAGGCTGCCACCCATTAGCTTGATAAATTAATGCGTTGTTAAGATAAATCTGTTGCACAACTTTCTTACCAATAAAAACATTGGATAATGTCATTTCATCACCACCTCGTAGTCAGAAATTATAAAGTACATCGTCATAGGGTCATAGCTAGTTAATGCCTGATATTGTGCTAATGTACCGCTCCACGATTTCATTGAATTTTGGGCAATACTAGTGATTTGGCCTTGTATGTTTTGTAAATCTAAACTTGTTGCTAGACGTTGAAAATTGGGACGATAGTTACTAGTTCCATAGATGCACCTTGTGCTAATCGTAAAATCTGGATTATCACGGCCAGTATATATCATCAATGTCTGTGTAATATTCGCAGAATCATGTTGAAATACCACTAGATAGCCAGTATAAGTTTTCCCATCTAAATTACCTGGTACTTGAGCTAAGGCATTAGCATTGATAGATGATGTTAATGTTACATCCATCAAGTAGCAAATACCGGGGCTCGTAAACTTATCGACATCAAGTGTATCGTTTTTAACGTACTTAAAATCTGGATTTTCAAAATTTGGCAATTGGATAGCACCATCTTTATCCGGTTTTTTTCCATTAACAGCTTGAACATATTTCTGCAAATCTGGATTAGGGATAGAAATATTAACTATCCCTTTATCATCTGGTCCAACAGTTGTACCCCCATTAACACTAATTTGCTTCACTCTCCCATATATGTCTTTCAAATTAGTGAAGCTAACGGTGTAATAAGTAGTAGCACTATACTTATAACCTGCTCTGTACCAGCATTCAAAATTAAATTTTGTGCCCTGGAATAAAAACTGCTGAAAGTAATTGACATCATAACCTGGATTTTGTCCCTGTAGAACTGCCATGTAAGATTTACCATCTGCACGGTAGCCATCTGGTATATTGCCTTTAGCAAATCCAAACCCGTTTTGAGCAAAATAAACTCCCGGTTCAGTTAAGCTATCGGGATTAACGCTACTATCGACATTGGTTGGCTTGGACAATGTGTTGATTTTATCTAGGTCTGCTTTTTTTGCATATAAGTTAAAGTCAACATCGTTGATTTTAGAGATAGCCGTATTAGCAGCATCTATTGCTTTTTGCAAATTAGCCTGATTTTTCTCATCATCAGCTAGTTTCTTACTTAGTTGATCAATTTGTTTTTGAAAATCAGCAATTGTTGCAGTCTTCCAACTTGAGTAATCGGCCTGTAGGCTGTTAATCTTTTGGGCAAAGGCATCATTAGCTTGCTTAACTGCAGCATTTTGGGCTGCTTTAAAATCGGCTGTAGCCTGCTTGTTGACAGCATCAGCATTAGCATTAATTGTGGCTAATTCATTTTTCCAATCATTTGCGAGCTGATTATATTTAGCATCATAACTAGTTAATATTTCTGAATAGTTATCGACTTGTTTCTGGAATTTATCAATAAACTCAGTTAATTTGCTATTGTCATTGTTAATTTGGGCATTTAGGTCATTTTCTACCTTCTGCATAAATGCTTGCACGTGTGTTAGCATTGCCTCTGCACGTGACCAATAGTTTTCATTATCCACGGGCAGGTCAGCTTGCTTAACTACTTCAATATGAAAATTGGTGGTAGTGTCAATTAATTTGTTGGCAGTATCCGTAATTTCAAACCACGCCTCACCGCTAGCTTGATAAACGGCCGTGTTTAGTTTGTATTTAATTCGTCCAGCAGCTGCATCAACGATCTCTGCATCATCGGAAACCATCTTACCACCGTCTTTGTTCTCACCAAAGAGCACAGCACAGTCAGATAGATTATATGCCGCACCAGTAGCCGATATTAAATCAGCTGTTAATACTAGACCACTTTCAGACTGTCGGATAGTTATTCTGTCCGCGTCAACTGATGTATTATTTTTATCAGTCTGTAACGTTAGATTCGGTATGCTCACTAGATTTCACCTTCTTATTTTTCTTTTTGAGCTGGTCATTCGCATCAATTAAAAGCTTCTTTAACTGGCTATTCTCAGTCTGCAATCTAGCAATAGTTATAGCTTGATTACCAATATTGCTGGCTAGAATGTTAATAATTTCATCGTTTTGCATCTAATCACCTAACTCCTATACTTAGCCGGCACCATATCTTTAACAATAGATCGTACCTCTGAATCAGTAGTGTAATATCTTCCTGCATATGAGCGTATATTGTTTTCAGTCACGATTGGACTATCACCAATTACACCGCTAGTTGGACCAATACTAGTAACATTGCTACCGTTGCTGACTTCAAACTGTCCTGAAGACATCATTGATATGTAATTATCCGATTTGACCCAAATCGCATGTCCACCATTTTGTGGGTACAGTTGACCAGGACTATCTGTTCCAACATATACTGCCATACTGCCATCTGGTGTCTTGCAATACAATGCGCCTTCTAGCTGGAATGCCTTAACATTGAGAGCCTCGATGGTGTCCGCTGTTAGATGTGAAGCAATGATATTGCCCCTACTATCTATAGCTGCATCGGCATACCCATACGAATTAACATATTCTAAACCATTACTATTGAAACGCATGTATGAGCCGTCACCGTTCATAGCCCGTATTTCTGTTGGATTTTTATATGTCTGAAGTCCAGTTGCGTCAACAAACTGTAAAACTGTAGACCCACCTGATTCTATCCAATCTTGTACATCGTCAAACTGATGATTAATTTCAACTAAGTCTTGGTCAAATTCATTAACTCGACCTTTTAAGCCATTAAAATCATCATTAATAATCCCTATTTGCTTTGCAATGTTCTTCTCAGCTGCCAATCTGTCTGCTCCTTCTTGCTTGAGAGCCTTATGGATTGATGTAACTAGGTCATTTTGAGCATCAAGTCTATTACTTGCACGGCCAAATTTAGAATTTGCGTTGTTATTGGCGGTCTGTAATAGCAGGTGCTCGTAATTAATTGGCAAACTGCCAATGGTTTTAGATACATATCTGTGACCTAGTGCATCCCATGTAGTGCTAACAACACGTGCAGATATCTGTATCCCTAGATTAGGATAGTCAACACCAACTGTATCGTAGAGATTAGCTTGTTCGATTTGGCCAACTTCATTTTCTGTTAGCGTACAAGAAGGGTCTGGCTGACCAATCCTATATTCTTGCATATAAGCATTGGCGAGACTTTGAAGCTGCTCAATATCGGCAGTAGTTGGCTGACCAGTATCGTTGTCATTGTCTGGGACCCAGTATTGGCTAAGGTCAACAGGCTTGATTTTTTTATACTCCGTACCGAGTTGGTTGTCAGCGAATATGATGCTGTCTGGTAATGTTACATATATTTCTTGCTCAGGTTGATTATCTGTATCATTATCATCATCTGAGCTACTATCAGCACCCCAATTAGGCTCCACATCATCGTCTGCTGAGTAATCTAAGCTTGAGCTGAGGACCCACCCAGTCTTGCCCTGCCAAGTAATCTGACTCCAACTATCACCACTCGAATCTGCCGTAGCATTAACGTGTACTTGCTGTTTGGCAGGTATGGTAGCAATGATAGTACCACCCGGCTTATCACGTAATGCAATTTTGCCGGTACTGCTGGCTTCATTTTTTACAATATCCGCAGGCTTTTTAGGTTTTGCGGTTTTTTTATGACTAAAATCGCAATCTGTAGCATTAACCCACTTGTTAGTTGCCAATTTATAAAAAGTTTTGCCCTGTGTGGTAGCTTCGCCAAGGATATTGTAATATCCTTCAGCAATTACATTTTGCCGAATAGTGCCAGGCGCACTATACCAAATTGCACCACTCTTGACATACGTTTTACCGCTTGCAGGAAGATAAACAATGCTTTCCTTTTTGCTAAAGCTTAAGTGTGGCCCGTAGACCCACTCATTAGCACCAACTTCATACCATTTATTGCCGTTTTCATCAATCGCAATATGGCGATAATTGATTTTGTTGCCTTTTTTAAAAGTAAAATCTAGTCGATAATGGTCTTTTCCCTGAAATGGCGATTTATAAACGTGTATAACATCAATAGCAACAGTAGCTGTACCACTTTCGCTATAGATTACTCCTTTTGAGTCTGCACCAGCTGTAGTATGGCCTTGGCCGTTACCAGCATTAACAATATAATCTCCACTTTTATCAAACGTGATAAAGTTACCGTCTACCCAAGTGCTATCGCTTAGCATGTACCAATCATCATCGTTCATTGTAGCTGGGTCACTACCACTGCTTACCTTCCTAATCAGCTGTAAATGTTGACCGTTCTGAACAGAACCAACCACATTGTGCCCAGGATATGGACTATCATAAGTGGTTAGATTTCCAGCACCTAGATATTGCACTGTACCCATGCCATCTAGTTCATCTCCTGCTTGTGTCATGTCGGTTGGCAATGGCTTTTTAGGAGTTGGTGTATATTTAGCATAAGGAAAAATGCCAGTATACAGTTGCGTAATATTGTCAGTGTTTTCTAACGAGCCCATATCACGACCATGCTTAATTACCTCGCCGGTAAAATTGCCAGGGTCCCTTAGTAGCTTAAAATTATAATTGTCAAAAACCCAATTTCCTTTGTACAGTGTCTGCATGGACTGGGTAGCCTCGTCACCTTCGGCATCATTGCCCATCAATATGGCACTCATATCTGAGTTTTGCTCAACCGTATAATTAATATTAGCTAAATCGGTAATATCTGTAATAAATTGCACGCCAGGTATGCTACCAAGAGGTGGCATTGCGTCTTGCAATGCCCTAAAGCATTCACTGGCCGACATATTAGGTAGGCTAATATCTTTGGTAATAACTAAATTAGTAAAATCAGAAGCAATACCGACTGCTTGAACAGTAATGCTGTCCAAAGTTTCATTTGCTTCAAGGATTCTAAACTTTTGCCGAATTAGATTAGGCGCTGCATCTGCTAATATTACTTCGCCTGGTTTAATTGCATTAGCAAAAGCTCCATCAGCACGATATTCCATCGACAGTGTCTGTATAGCGTTAGCTGATAGGACAATCTGTACTTTTGTCGCGTCACTTAATGCACCAATGCCATTGGTTGTCATGTTGTCAGCAGCGTTTTTAAAAAGTACAGGGTAACGTAAATATTTAACCATTATGCTAGCCTCCTAAATTTAGGTTTGTACTCAAATTTAGATATATTTCCAGTCAAACTAATCGTATTTTTACCTGGATTTAAAATAGGCGCGTCATTGTTTTCCCATTGTACGTCAGCGTTTAGATTAACTTTTTCATTGCTATCATTAATCGAATATGCTTGGCAATTATCGCCATCAACATATACATCTTTTTGCACATTGTTAAATTTGTAGGACGAACCATTAACAGTTAGTGTAATGTCCCCAGTACCAACAATATGCCAATCAGGTATAGCAGGCATTATCTGGGTATTAACTACTGCGTTGGGCACTTCTTGCCAATGTATGCTATTGGTGTCTAATAGTAACGGTTTGCAGTTAAATGCAATTTGGCCGGTTATTTCCTCTTCAACGACAGCCTCAGACAACGGTGTAAGACTAGGTGGTGTGCTGACAATCGCATCAAACACCCAATCAGGATTATCGCTAAATTTTAAGTAACTGTAATCAAAGCCAGTTAGCCAATCGACTATTTCATTTTGCAGCTGATATAAGCTCTTGTATTGTTTTGGCTTAAAGATGGTCACGCTAATTGTTAAATCAATGTTTTTGAAAGATCCATAGGATTGCAGCAGGTCACCATTACGGCCATTAATATGTGTAGCTGTAACATCTAGCTGTGGTGTTGGTATAGTAATTGGTGTCTGACAATAGATACCAAAATCTGCACTAGAGCGATTGTGATAAATTATCTGTCCCTTTTGACTAGAACGCATAACCTGCTTGACCTCCTTGCTGTCTCCTTACCTGATATTTTTCAAGTTGTCTTGCCAATGTTTTACCGTCAAGATTGACTTTAGTGTCAACTTTAATCGGATTTTGAATTTCAAGCTTTAATAGCTCAATAATCTTGTCAGCTTTATCCGAATTAGCAATAGTCCCCAGCAATGCAATTATTGTGTTAAGCATATTACTAATCTTTTCTGATTGAATTTCGGATTTGATGCCGTCATTGCCCTTAACAATCTTAGTCGTCTGGTCTAGCAGCTGGGTAGCCCTATTATGTTTGCTAGTATCCAACGGGATAATCATTTCTGGCATATTCTGCTCTGCTAGCTGATAAATGCCAGATGTGCTGACTATACCGCCATTAGCATACGCATGATTTTTTAGCCAAAACTGATATGCCTGTCTAGCACCACCATAGGCGCTGTTAACGTAACTCTTCATCCATCGCAGTTGCGTAATCGGATTAGTTCGCCAGTCACTACCTGCAGCGGCCATTTTGTTGCCTGGTAATGACTGAGGTAGACCGTATGCTCCTGAACTAGGATTAGTAGCTTTTGGATTCCAACCTGATTCATGATCCACGATATACGTAATGTAGCCAAAATCGCTTGGTTTAAAGCCAGCTTCTGCTAACCAGTTCTTATGTGAACCACTTGGTTGGCCACCACCATCTTGGACGCCGAACATTGAGCCCAGCTTGCTGATAAAACTAAAAAAGCCGTTCCCGACTTGATTTTTAATGTATTTTTGTAACCCAGTAGTTGCTTTTGCAGTATCAGTATCTTGCTTTAGACCTTGGACTCGACCAAATTTAGGCGCACCGTAGCCCACTACTGAGTCTAAGGTGTTCATATGTATCCCTTGACTTGGTGACTGTGCGCTGAAATATTTGTTGCCGCCTGCATACACGCCAACGTGCTCAGAACCACCTTTGCCCCAAAATACAAGGTCACCACTATGTGCTTGAGATTTGCTAATATGTTCAGTCTGCGAATATTGCGCACCGCTATAGTGTGGATAGTTTATGCCAAAGCCCTTTTTAAGCGCATATAGCACTAAGCCGGAACAATCAAATGTTGTTGGGCCAGAGGCACCCCAGACATATCTGTGACCTGAACCATACTTCTCGACAGCTTTTAGTAATGCGGAGCTAGTGCCATTAAGACTGCCACCTGCCATTTGCCAAAGGGCTGACCACCAGTCTTTAGCCGCATCTTGAGCATGATCAAATGCACCATGTGCTAGGTCTTGCATAGCGCCATTGACGTTTTTAGGATTAGTCCATTTAAAAAGTCCTTCTACGTACTTTATTGGATGAGAAACGATTTTAACAGCTAAGTCAAAATACTTTTTAAGATTATTTGCGGTTTTTGAAATCCAATTGCCAATGCCACTAACAGCACCGTTAATCGCATTACCAATCTGTCCGAAAATTGAATCAGTCCCTTTTGCATAGCGCTTATGTCCAAATGCTGATAGAAAGCTAGTAAACATAGCAGTTTCGTGCGCATTAATCACATGCATCCCAGGCGTTAGCAACATCTGTGTGTTGCGTCCCTGGACAATACCGGCATTACCAGCATCATCTACTAGCATTTCTCTATTGCCAGTAGATGGACTATCATTACCATCGTTTAATGTCGCAATTACTGGCTTAGTTATTGGGTGTGACAGTGATTTTAAAATCGAATCTGTACCACTAGCTAATTTTACGTGGCTAAGTAGCTTGATGGTCTGTTTACTGCCACCAAATGCATGAATAACACTATCAATAGCATTAATGCCGCCATTGACGATGTCTATTAGTCCGTTCATAGCATTTTTGCCTAGGTTTTTGATGGACTTCCAGGCTTTAGTGAAAATCGAACCTACACCATCCCACAGACTATTCCAGCCTTTTTTGAAATTCCTACTAAAAGACTTTAGCCCAGCATCAATGTCTTTTGCCCAATCTTTAAAAACCGATAATATGTCTTTCCACGATTTTTTAAAGAAGTCATGGACAGTATTCCAAAATTTATCCCAATTTTTCTTGAAAGACTTTTTAAAGTTGTTGAAGCCTTTAGTGATAGAGTTCCATGCAGATTTAATCGACTTAATTAAACGATTGAAAGTGGATTTAACACTTGTATATAACTTAGTGAATAATTTAGTGGCATTTTTAATGACACTGGGAAGGCCACTAAAAGCCTTTTTAATTTGGGCACCTAAGCCATTAATATAATTCCGAAATGGCTTACAGTTTTTATATAGTAAGACGAATCCGGCTGCTAGAGCAGCTACTGCTGCAACTGCTATGCCGATAGGATTAGCCGCCATTACTACATCTAAGAGCTTTTGTACAACTGTCCACTCACGTACCGCAGTGATTACTTTTTGAATCCCAGTCACAAATGTAATCATTGTTGTGGCCATTTTAGTAAACTTGGACACTGCAAAGTACGTTGCAAATGCTACACCCATTGCTTTGACAGCAGTTGTGTGCTTAGCGATAAAGTCGATAGCTGTTATTAGTCCTTTACCAACATTTTGCGATAAGGCACCAGCAATTGACTGGATATGCTGACCTGTAGCATTTAACTGGCCATTTTTGCCAATAATTTTGTCCAACCCTTTGCTTAAACCATCTAGAGCCGTATTAGCTAACGGTTTCATTACGGCTGCAGTAAAGTTGGTCCAGGTACCTTTAGTCTTAGCAATCTTGCCTTCAGTTGTTTCGCCAAACTTTGCCCACGCTTCACCAGAGCCCTTGGCCGCATCGAGCATGTACTTTTTCATTTGTACACCGCTAATTTTGCCGTTAGCTAATGCATCATTAAAGGCGTCCTTGGTCATGCCACTAGCTTTTTGGATAGCAGTTTTAAGACCGGGCATAGTTGCAAACGTTTTGTTAAAACTAGATAGATTAACTTTTGCAGCTGAGAAAATACGAGTTAACTTACCGCCAATCTGCACAATTTGATCTTCACTAGCACCACCTGCTTTACCAAAAGCATATAACTCATTAGTTAGAGCTTTAGTTTCTTTAATGCTCCCACTTGTAAGACCATATATACTAGTCTGCAGTTTCGTAACAGCCGCACCACTGGCATCACTGACACCACGAATTTCACCAATCTGACCAGTTAATTCCTTAACACCATCTTCAGAAACTCCAATGTGTTCCCAGTTTTCGCTGATTTCTTTTCCAGCTTTTGCTAGATTAAAACCTTGTTTGGCAGCATCAATTAAAGTTGAGCTTAGACTACCGACAATATTAGTTAGGCCAGTACCAATTGCTGAACCCTTAACAATATCAGAGATACTTGTTTTAGTTTCCTTGGCCGCATCTTCGGTACCATGTAACTGTGCTTTGATTCTGTCTAAAAAACCCATTGGTTTAGGCGTTGCTAGACTGGACGATAAATCATCCATCTGTTTTTTAGCATTTGCCAAGCTGGTGGCGGTTTTGTTAACACGTATTTCCTGTTCCCGATATGCATCGGAATTTTTACCGCTTGCTGCTGCAACTTTAGACAATTCTGTCTGCTGTATTTGTAATTGCTTAGTGTAATGTTCAACAGTATTACTATAGCTATCTAGTTTAGCTCGATTAGCTTCCGCTGTTTTACCCTCAGCTTCTAACCTAGTAATGTACGACTGCGACAACTGAGTAGCCTGTCTATAGCTTTTTTGTAAGTCAGCGAGACCAGTCGTGTAATAGGACATCCCAGACTTTGCTTTGTTGAGCTGCTCAGTTTGCTTATCAATTTGGACATTCGTTTTAGTAATTTGAGCTGTTAAATCATAGTATTGCTTAGTCCCTTTTTCTGTAGACGTGTCAATAGCTGCTTGCTGTTTTTTTAAATCGTCTAATTTGGCTTTTTGCAACTCTATTGATTTGTTCAACCCGTCAATCTTAATCTGCTGAGACTTTTGGCTTTCGCCGTTTCGTTTAGCCGCAGCAGCATTAGCTTGCCATTCAGCAGTATTAGCCTTAACCGCACTAGTGAGTGTTTTAAAACTTTTAACTGCAGCATCTACGTTCAATGAAACTTGCTCAGCCATATCGTGTTGCAACTCAGCCATGCAATTACCTCCTCTGTAATACCGCTGCTAATGGATCTATTAACTCTGGTCGCTCGTCTCTTGGTCGTGCTTGCAGAACTGCCATCAAATCATAATAGTTTTGTTGCAGAACGTCTGACGGCATAGCACCAGCTGCTAATAGTGTCTTTATCAAAAACAAGAGGTCCTCACGTGAATTTTTTAATTGCATTAGCTGCTTTTGCCGTTCTATCCGAAAATCAGCTATTTTTTTGGGTCTTTGTCAGCGGCCTCTTTGATAAGTTCTTGTTTTTTAGAGACCTTTTCAATCTGGTCTGGCGTAACACCCTGTAGCATCATAACGATGCGCCCCAGTACATCACCAACTTTTTCTGGCGAGCTATTTTTTCGAAATTTTGCCATTTCGGAATCGCTAAGTTTTAGCGTTGCCTGTATAAATTCAAGCATCTGCATAAAAGATTTTTTGACTTCCTTAATCGTTGAAATATCATTGCTGTCTGTCTGAATAGTTTCAACCGTTTCTGCTAAGTCTAATGCCTGCAGCATTAAATCCACTGATGGAAATATAGTTATTATCCTGTCAATACCGACTAATGGTTTTAGGTTAATTTTTATTTTTTTCATTATTTACTCCCATTATTTAATACACTACTGTTGTTAGAGTTAGCAGGTGTAGAACCATTGTTAACTGCTGAATATCCGCCAAAGACTTCTCTGTAAATTGCAGCTAGGTCAAAGCCAGTATCGGTACTTAGCCAATATTTGTAAACGGCCTGTGTATCTGGGTCTTTTGGATCAACAAATACATTTTTATCTCTCGGCGTTAAAATTGTAGCTGACAGTGTAGTATCAGCATCCGTCTCATTAGTGTTATCTGTAGAGTGATTGCTTGCCTCTTCTACAATTTCGCAGTTAGCAACACCTTCATAGATATCAATTGTATTATCTAGACTGCGACTATGTACTAACATGGCAACATGGGGTTTGGGCAAGTGTCTAATGTAACCTCCTTTGCCATCACTAACATAACCGATTAATTTAAAATGTACATGAGGGTCTAGGTCTAGAGCAGTTAATGCTACCTTAGGCTCAGGTTGGCCATAGCTTGTGCGCTTAATTTTGTCGTTGGCAAATTGCGGAGTACCTTCTGTTTCCAATCCAGTAAAGTTGACGGCTGTAAAACCTTCGCCTGGATTATCTGCTAAGTAGATACCTGTAGTACTTAGTCCATCTTCACCCTTAATCAACTTGCCTTCATCATCTAGAAGTGCAAATGTAACATCTTTAATACCATGTGAACTCATGAAATTTCCTCATTTCTGATTAAATATATAGTTTTTGTCACCTGAGTAGTATCAGGATCTGTTGTGTGAGGTGCGCTCTGTTGTATTAGCCACCCCTTATCTAATAGTTTTTGCATTAATTCAATTTCGGCGATTTGGATATTTTCAACATCTGGATTAATGGCCCAAAATATTTGTAATTCAACAACTATTTGCCAGCGTTTAAAATTGTCGTTAGCATGATTAGCAGGCTGATTAGCAGCCTCAGTCAAAAAAAGAATGGTGTCTTTAACATCATTCTTTTCCCCCTCTGTCATGTTTGTGCAGATAATATTATCTTGATTAATCCAACTAAGATGTAGACTTTTAATATCGATAGCCAGTAGGTCAACCGGCATCATCTCTTGTCACCTCTTTATATTTTTTGACCATTGCAGATATTACTTTAGGCTTGGCTTGTTCAAGTGCAACATCTAGCCAATGGTCTGCTTTAATAAATTTAGTCCCGTCATTGAGGAACCTAGCAATGTGACCTTTAGTATAAAAGCCAACCGTTGTAGT
Source organism: Lactobacillus sp. M0390 (assembly GCF_016102085.1). NCBI lineage: Bacteria > Bacillati > Bacillota > Bacilli > Lactobacillales > Lactobacillaceae > Lactobacillus > Lactobacillus sp. M0390. The sequence continues at coordinate 16,305 of NZ_JACFPH010000007.1, forward strand.
ACCATTTTTAGCACCGGTAATATCGCTGTCCGCTATGTGGATATCGTCCGCCATGTGAACAGTTACTTTATTATCGGTGTAATGGTGTTGCTTAGCTGCTTTTTTGATTTCATCAGCCAGAACTTCTGCACCCGCATGTGTTATCTGGCTCTGCTTATCAACATCTGGAATTTTGGCTTTAGCTTCTTCCAGAAATTTTCTAGCCCAATCTTCGTATTTCAATTGGCGACCTTCTTAAGTGTTAGATAATCGTATGTAATTATTTGATTAGAATCATCTGGTGAAATATTGACAATGTTGTAAATCTTGTCATTATATTTAACCTTCATTTGTTCTGTAACATTAGGATTATGTCTAACAATGATAACTGGCTGATCTAATTGCTCTGGTGTTAGGCTAGACTGCTGTGCAATGCCACGCGTATATGGCATACACCATAGCGTCATAGCTAAAACTAGCTGACTAGAATTAGCACCAGTATGTGGATTGTGTACTGACTTAGTTATATAAAAATAAGCCTTTTTATTGAGGCTTGAAATAGAAACATTATTAAGTGCCATGCTTACCACCATATTTTATTTGCAAATGTGCAATTAAGAGTTTAACAGCTGGCGCTTTACCCGCTGATAGCGTCCTATCATAATACATCTGCGTAGCTAATGCCTTTATTGCTGAAATGTATAGCGGGTCTTCGGGTAAATTAACATTATCCATGTCATCAATTGCCTCATCTACTAAAGCCTTCGCTGTAGTAATTAGATTATCAATCGTAGTTTCTTCTTCTGGACTGTAATCAATATGGAGCTCATCCATTAATTTTGTAGCCTTAATTAATGACTTTTCTGAATCCATTAAATCACCTGCTTTCAGCCGCTGCCAATGGCTACTGTTTATTTATTAAGCGACTAGTTAAACCCTTAATTACTTGCTTGCACTAGGAGCTTTAGCTGGATCTACGCCAAAGGTTAAGAACTTACCTGCATCTCCATCGGCTTTCTTAAAGTCACAACGAATATATGCTGCTAATTTTTGTCCGTAAATATCATTATCCATCCACCGTACGAATGATTCATCCTTATATGGCTCCAACACAAATGCACGTGGGTCACCAATAAAGGCATGCGCTTCGTTTTCATTACCCAAGACCTTATCTGGCACAACAATAACGTTATATCCTGATAAACTTTTCCCGGATGGTGAGGTTAAACTATCGTTGAATAAGTAACGTCCTTGTTTATCCTTTAACTGGTCGACAAAGTTATATCCTGATTCTGTTAAAATCCACATCTTGCTATAGTTAGACAGACCAAGATTTACAGCTGTTTTAATGCCGTCTGCATCATTAGCAATTGATGGTGTTGCCATCTGCAGAATTTTACCAATGTTGTCTTGCTCAGTTAATGCACGCATTGTCTGCATGTATGAGGCAACTATATTACCAATTTTGGGGTAGTCGCTAAGCATCTCGTTAGAAATTGGAATTGCTCCTGCATAAGTTTCCAATTTATACTCAACAGAATCAATTTCCATTTTTTGCAGGTCAGGATTTTTTGCAAGTTCAGCTTTTGTAGTAAATCTTGCTTGACCTTTTTTAATAATCGGTAGACTGCCGCTAGCCTCATTAACAGCAACCTTATTAACCACACTGGAAAGCTTGTCATCATCATTAGGCTGTTGATATGCATCCATAACAGCCTTAGGCACTAATATATTGCCTTCATAATCAACCGTTAGACTATTGTCGCGAAGTGAACCATGACTTTTTACATATTCGCCAAAACTGCGAATAGCTTGTTTTTCGGTTTCAGATTTTGTGATGGAAATCACAGGTGTACTACCTTTCTTTTGACGGATATAAGTGCCTTTTGCTGTTCTGTCGCGTTTTTTATCATCGTCATCATCTGGATTGTCAGTATCTGCTGTGGTACTATCAGCAGTCCCATCATCTGGGTCTACTGCAGGGTCTTTCTTATCATCATCACTAGCATCGTTAGTATTGTCTGTTTTTAGCATATTCACAACAACACTAGCTATTGCTTGTATGCTCTCAGGTGAAAGTTCCACTTCTGTTTCATTATCATCTGAAGTCGGTGCTTGTGTTGTATCAGTAACGTCTCTAACTTTATTCTTGTTTTTAAGTTCTTTAGGCATCTTGTTCTCTCTTTTCTGTAAAAAAAATTGTTTTGACCGTTCAATTTGAACGCTAGTTTCTGTATAAGCAGGATAAGGCGTCAAACTAATTTCAGGTAGATTGCTGATTTGCGTTACTGTATGGATTAGCTGATCATTTTCATCAGTCGACCATTCATCGCCATTATCTGCAATATCAAATCTAAAACTAGCACCCTTAATATTGCCGTTAGCAATATTGGTGTAAACATCATTACCCAACGTTGTATCAGGTATTTTTGCATCAAAAAACAGACCCTTATCATCAACTTTTGTTGTTAATGTTCCGGAGTCTGCTCTGGCTAAAATATTATTAAAATCATGACCATATAGGAGCAGCAGTTGTTTAAAATCAACTTTATCCAATGCACTCGGAGTTATATATTCAATAAACCCCATATCTTCACTTGGCTCGTTAAAAACAATAGCATAGCCGCTAATCTCATGACCACCATCATCTAATTCACGAACTTTAAATTTAGTCCCAAATGATCTGGTATTGTAATTACTATTAGGTTTAGCTCTAATATTTTTTCTATTGAATTTCATCACTAGAAATCACTCCCCTTTTGATTAATAAACTTTTAGCTTCCTGCGGAGAAAGCACAGGATTAGTGCCACTTGTTAGTTTTTGAATATTATTAATTAACACTTGACCATCTCTGTCTATCGCACTGTTAATATCTAATTCTAGATTTGGTAATTGTAATTTTGCCCTTAACTCGCTAACTACTGGATCAATGTATCTAGTCAAATTATTAATATATAGACTTTCAATCTGACTTACATTTGACTGATTGTCTGACTTGTTTGGACTCAGAAAGCCAGCTGGAATACCGAATGCGGTAGCAATTCTACCAGCGTTAGCATCGATTGTATTAAGAAACTTAGCAACATCCTGGTTAATTTCCATTTGCGACAATTGTGCCGATTGATCTAAAACGAGTGTTGAACCAGCACCATCACCCATATACTGCTTTTCAAAATCTTCACGAATTTGCTGCTTTCGCTCCGCACTAACCTGTACATCCGGTAAAGTTATAACGTTTGCTGGCAAAATTGCCTTTTGCAACTGTTTTAAAATTAAGCGATCACTGTTTTCATTAACCTGCAAAGTTTGTGCAAGACTTTCTAGCGGACTAATTCCGACGTATCGCATTAGAGTATTATCGCCTTCACCTGTGGCGAGTAGTCTCAAATGGATCATCTCACTACTGGCAACAGTTATTGTTGGACGATCGTCCTCAAATCTAACCGTATAATCTAGATCAGAACCATCATCTAATAATGAGATTTCAACTTGTGAAGTTGGAATCTGTTCCAAATAAGCAGGTAATGAATTATCTTTAAACCTGTGTATTAGGAGATAACTGTTGCCTGTTAACAGCATCTGTGCAACTGCTGACTGCCAGAAATTATAGCTGCTTAAAATCTTATTTGGTTTGTTAAATAACACTGTATATGGTGCTGTATTACGGAAAGTACAACTTGCTACATCTGAGGCAATTACTGTAATAGCGTTTAGCATTTCGGGCGTTTTTAAAGCCGTAGAAACGTTTACTAGACTTTGAGGTATAATCTTACCATTGCTTATTGAAAAGCTCGGAAAAAAGCTATTAGAAGGCAACGATTGACTTCTGATTTTAGGCGTTGGTCTAAGCGCATTGGTAATGTTTTTTAAAATGCCGATTTTAATCACCTTCTTTAAACATTCCTAAAATAATTGAAAGAATAATCAAGCATATTCCCACAACAATACAGCCAATTATCTTGTTAGCTAAAAATCCAGCTACTGTAAACGATATTAAGCCGCATATAAACAGAAGCAGTGGAATTACTGCTGCTATTTTTTTAAAAACTGAAATCATTTTTGTAATATTCATCGATTCTGTCTTCACTCCATCCTGCAAAAGGCTTTTTACTATCAATCTCATTCCTATCGGGATTAGTAAACCAATATTGCGCCTCACTAACTGCATCAATCAAGGCATCAACAACATCAATTTTTGCTGACCTAGTCTCTTTATTTACCTTCACGCCATACGCATTTTCAAAAAGGGACGCATTAATTAGTGAATATTGCATTATTGGGTCATCCAACATGCTAATCCTGCGCATTTCAAACATTTTACGCAACTCTCGTGTTGGCGGATCTAGTGACAATGTACCTTGTCTCAAGGTTACAAATGGAACGTTAGGACATTGCTGACTTAACCAATCAATTAATGGAGCTGCCAAGTGAGCATCGTAAATAAATGCCTTAATATTGAGATTATGCTCGTTAACAAAATCTAAATACCACTGGCCAACTAGCTCGTTATCTATTTCGCCAAACCTGTTTTTTGAAATTGTAGCAAAACCAAGCTTTTCAGCATTTTGATAATCAATATTATCCTGGTTGCTTTTAACTACAATGCTTTTCTGTGAATGAGCCGTTGGGACAAATGAATGCTGATAGATGAAAAAGCGTTGATTACTATCTTCGGTGTATGGAAAAACAAATGCTACAGCTGTATCATCGTTAAATCTTGAAAGGTCAAATCCAACGTAACAATCTCGTCCCTCAAAATTGAAGTTGTTAACAACTGCATTCTGAACATCATCTAATCTAAGATACTTATTGGCACTGGTTGCTAGCCACATGTTTAGATTCCTATTTTGAAACTTATAAATGTCACCAGAGCTTTCTCTGTGAGCTTTTTCATCAAGTAGACCATGCATTAAAGTCTGCTGCATTTTTGGCAAATCTAAAAGAGGATTTGACTTAACCCAAGTTTCTGGCTGGTCCGTTTCAGCAACATCATCCTGTTCCCAGACTAATAGCAATGATCTATCCTCTCCCCGAGAGTTATCTTTCTCTAGAACCTCGGTCAAACGTTTTTCATCTCTAAACATTGGACAATTAGGATTGTCATATGCTGTTGAGATTGCTAGTGTTTCGTGATTTTCTTTCTGAACTTGACCAGAGGTAATTTTACCCATTGCGCCGTTTGAATAATGAGGGTCACCGTACTCGTCAACGATTGCGAGTAGAAAGTGATAAGCATCGAATTGACCACTGTTAGCGGTCAATCGTTGCAAATTGCTAAACGTTTTTCTATTTTTGACAGTTTCATCATTAACTTCTATCCGCTGATTTTTAATCAGTTTCTTAAAGCCGGGTGTATTTGATAACTGTTGAAAAGTTTGCCGAATGTAACGCCAACCTTTAATAGACTGCTTGTCGACCGGAGCCGAATATAAATAGTCTTGATTATACTCATTAGCATTTTCAATTAAAAATGAATATGCTAACAAAATATTGGTTAAATAGGTTTTTCCATTTGTTCGTGCAACTGAAACTAGTGCATAAGTAAATCTTTTCTGATGATCACTTTTATTGCGCCATCCCTGATTTAGACATAAAAAAGCCTGTTGCCAAAGCATTAAAGGCACAGGCTTATTGACACTAACATCTGGGCAAAGCTTTGCAAAGTTCAGAATTAAGTGACATTCTTCTAAATCATATTTAAAAGGAAATTTTGGATCATTAATACTTCGCTTTAAATCGTTTAAATGTCTAAAACATGCTAATTGTATTTTATAGCTTGCCATCTGCTTCAAAGTTAAAACTTTAAATGCATATCTGGTGGCTGGATCTTTGTATTTATCAAAAATCTCATTAAAATAACCGTTTTCAAATAAGTCTCTAAAAGTCTGCAATAAATCAGTGTCACGCCTTGTAAAATCAAATTCTTCTACTTTAGAAGTCATCATTATTACCCTCCAAGACCTGACTTACATCTGTATCATCTTCATCAATTTCAAGACTAGCTAATTCAGCTCTGGCGCTAGGAGATAATCCTAATTGACTTCCCAACGAATTGATTTTGACGCTAGCCGAATCAATAGCCTTAACAGCCGGATTGGGTTTATATCCGGCAAAATCGTGACCAACAATTTCGCCTTTGGCATTTTGTAAGCTCGTAAATAATTTGACCTGTATACCATCTTCAGCAAGCGACTTATAGCTCTCACGCAAAATTTGATAATTAATGCAAAAGGCTTCAACAAGCGCACGGTCAGGCTGCTTGATGACCTTTGTTGAATTTAAAAATGGCACAACCCTAGTCCACATTGACCTTGCATAACTTTTAAGATAGTACGGTGGCTGTAGTGGCAGATTATTAAGGTCACCATTTTTGTCTAGCATCTTCTCAGTCCTTTTACGCTGTAGTGCTGGTGCTTGTTTTTTATTAGTTGTTAACTTGGCTTTCCTAATTTTTACCACCCCCTCCATTTTTGCTTAAAAATATTAATAAATATTAAGACTGTTTTTTGATACTAAAATCTTGTAAACAGCTGATATTACAACATTCTTTTTTAGGACACCCCCCGCCTCTCAAAAAAATCAAAATGCACTTCGTAAAAAGGAGAGCAGCATTGTGTGATAGCTCTCTTCTAGACGAAGGGGGCGGGGGCATTTTTAATATTTTCTTTTTCCAATATCAATTTTTTCCAATCTGACTTGCTCATATTTTTTAACTGGTTAACTTTGCCTTCTTTTTGAAATTTGATTTCCAGTTGTTGTTTGACTGCATTACATCTATTGCACAGTGTCCATAGATTATGCCAGTCTAACTGTTGTTTTGATGGCAGTAACTTACGCATAACCACATGGTCTGCCGTCAGTCTGTTAGCCTGATAGTTGTTGCCGCAGCATTGACAAGTATATTGGTCATAGGCTATGCGATAGTCTCTTATCTGCTTCCATTGGCCTGACCTGTAGAATCTAATTGATTCTGCGTCTCGTCTGGTTAGATTGTAATGCCTCTGCTTGCCTCTGGTTCTGTTAGCTATCAGCTCATTGTACAGAGAGCTATTTTTCATTTTCTGTCGCTCAGCCTTAACATGCTGATATTCAGCTTGTCGCATAGCATGGTGCTTATCACAATATCTGTTATTGCCTTGCACCCATTCTCTACAATTTGGATAACCGCAATGGTGATATAGATTATTCATTTTATTTCTCCAAAACAAAAAGCCTATGCAAAATCGCATAGACTTAATTAAGAAACGTGCTGGGATTTGAACCCAATGTAACCATAAATAATGTGCTGTGGATTTAATTTCCAACAATAAACTTAATAACACGTTTCTGATATGCTCGCTAAGTAGCTCTTTCTTGATCTCTTTCATATCAAGACATAGGTCATCGCATATCTATAGGGACGTCAGGAATCGAACCTGGATGTTATACGTTACCATTACGCCACATCCCTAGTATCACTAAGACTTTTTTGTCCTTAGTGATTAAAAATTTAACAGATTAGCAAATAGCACACGTGCTAATACACAGAATGCTCTAGGAGAATAAACCAATTTCATACTAACAACTTAGTTGCTAAGTTCGATAACAAGCATGCAGCAACTGCAGCTAAAGCGTTAGACACGACCAATAATTTAAACTCTGGTTTTTAATAGTATTAAGAAGGAGATGTTAGCAATGAATGCAAACTCAACTAACCCAGTTTCAGCCATTGCCGCATCTTCTCCAATTACGGCATTGGGACTCGAACCCAATTACAACCATTACCGCAGCTCTACAGCATTATCTAATGCTACTTGTACTTTTGTAACGATTTGAAAGGAGGATTGTGCTTTAGGACACAACGCAATCAATGCCGATTGACTAAGTTTTACCATCGCTCAATCTTTCGACAATATCAATTTAACACTATTTGCCTGTCAGCAATCTGCCATGTTTCTGCCAACATTCTGCCACATATCTGCCAATAAAAAGTAAAGGCATAATGTTGGAACAACATCATGCCTATAATTCTGTAACAATAACTTCAACCCTAGCTGGTTCGCCATATACTTTTTTAGTTTCGCCGGCAATCACCTGACTATCATCTTTATATAGCCCAGCAGCCCACATCTCTTTATGATGTGTATACTTATTAACTTTATACAATGGATTTAATCCATCTAATATTATTTTTTCAATATTGTCCTTATCTGGCTTTTTAGTTGGACGTTCATCCCCAGACAGACAACGCATACGGCGTATCTTTGAGTAAGAACTTGGTATTGGAAAGTATGCAGTTATATCTACCCTTAATGGGCCAGTTAACATTTTAGCTTGTCTAGTAGCAATAAATCTAACCATTGCTTCATACGATTTGGTTTCGTTAGGTGTGTAAAACCTATTGTGTTTACGCGTTGTTCGTGGTCTCTGTTTCCCTCTTGGCTTGCCTAAGATTGTGAATTTATATGTTTTCGACACGTTGCACCTTTTCTTTTTTAAAAATGCGTAAATCCGAAATATTAGTATCATATCTGTATGCCCAGTATTGTAGTCGTTGGGCAAATTCGCAAAGAGCCTCTTGCTTTTTGCGATAAAATGTACGATCACTATAATTAAGTGCTGAAATTTGCTGGATATCACTGGTAGCATTAATAACACTAGCCTTCAGGATTTTCCGACTCGTTTCGCTGCAATTATTAATTGTGCTACCAATTGCCCAGCATTTGTTTTGATAGTCAAAAATTTTCAACATTTTTTCTTCTGCAGAATTGCTGCTACTATGATTACTTCCAGTAGCGTTTAATTGTGGTGAACTGATATCTGTTCGATGCATCCCTGCGTTGGCTAGATAGTCTAGTAATTCATTATTAAGGAAATCATTAACCGTACTGGCGGTCTTAACTTTATCAAGCTCCACGTTCACCACACCCTTTCTAGCTTATTGTTGACTTTCTTGTTCTGCAATCCAAGCTTTTTCAAATTCCTGCTCATCAAAGTTATCTTCATTAAAATACTTGTCGCCAACTTCGAAAACCCAGCATTTATTTGTAATCAGCTTTTCAGCAATTTTCATGGCTGGTAATTTCTCCAAATTATCAAAAGCTTTAAGACGATAGAACTTAATATCGGATAGCTTACAGTCGCCCAAATATGACCCAAAAACATTTCTCCCGTTAAAAAAATTAGCTTTTGCTTCTTTCAAGTCTTTGCCGAAAGCTAAATCCATACCTATGTCAATTTCCCAACTATCATCTGGGAATTGGACTTCATATGCTTTCATTTTGCTAGTCCTCTTCATCATTCAATCCAAAGATAAGTGCAACTACCACTGCTTCGAGCAAGATTGTTTTTGTGAAATGGATATTCTTTGAGTAATAGTCCTTATATTCTTGACTAATAGGCAACCACTCATCATCCAATGGTGACAATCTTTGCTTAACCTCTTCCTCGTTATCCGGATTTGGCAATACCAGCTCTATTTCTCCACTAAAAGTTAAAGGCCATTCACTTGCAATGTTGTCAACCCACCGAACTCGTTCTTTAATACACTCGGGCAACTCGCTTTTAGGTGGCGTGCTTTTCCCATCTGTAACTGACCACAGGTAGATTGAATTCATCAATTTATCGTATTCTCTAACTGCCTTACTCATGTTCTGTGCACCTTTCTAGCCGTCATCCCAAATGCCACGCAACAATATTTTGAATTATCACTCTGCATCAATTAGCCTCCTTTCATTTTGCTGTCATATTTGTCATATTACTTACTCTAAATAGCCATCAAAAGACCAATAATCCTTTCCTAATTGGTCCTGAATATTTTTACACATAAAACATTGCTCTGACTTAATTGAGTTGATTTCATGATTAACTTTTGGATCTTTAGATGGTCCAGAAAAATCAATTAATTTATTTTTATTCATATGTAGCGTTCCTTTCTAAAAGGGCAAATCGTCATCCGAAATATCAATGGTGTCGCCTGCTTCGGCGAATGGATCTGGTGTTTGGTCCCAATTACCGTTGCTGCTGGTATAATTAGCGCCATTGTTTTCGCTATTGTTAACTAATCTATCTTTTTTCGACTCAAGGAGTGCAAAATTATCAACAACTACCTCCGTCACATATACTCTTTGGCCATCTGCATTATTGTAATTTCTAGTTTGGATTCGGCCATCAACACCAACAAGTGAGCCCTTAGACGTGAATTTGCAAAAATTTTCAGCCGCTTTCCTCCAAATAACGCAACTGATAAATTCTGCACCTCGTTTTCCTTGCGCGTCAGTATATTGTCGGTCAACTGCAAGAGTAAACGTAGCAACTGAAATCCCACTCCCTGTAGTACGTAAGTCAGGATTACGTGTCAATCTACCTGTTAATACCACCCTATTGATCATGCCTATACTCCTCACTTCGATTTAATTCGCAAAAATAATTCCCATGACGTAGGTTGTCTCTAAAATATCTATTAATTTTATTTGTGACCCTATTCAGCGTTTCATAATCAATTTTATAGCTGCAGCGGATATTCACATCAAAACCTGCAAATCGTATCCAGTAAAAATCATGTAGCTGATGAATTTCTACGCTTGAAATAAGTGATAAGTCAATACGCTGTCTCTGACCGTCAATGTCTGTAAAATACAAATTAGTTGGTTCTCCTATACTTGTTTGAAAGACCTTACTCTTCAAGCAATCCATTGTGCAGTAGTAATCTGCATAACCATGATTGCGATACATCACTGCCTTATCGGTCAGCAGACGACCACAAGCTTGACATTTAACTTTTTTTCCCATTTTTCCAAGTCCCCCAGTACTGATTAATAGTCATTACTTCACACTTTTTAGGCTTAAAATCCTTGCCATTAAGTTCTCTATAGTGTCTAGCTTGACATTTTTCGCTGCAAAAAATGGTTTCGCAAGTGCTGGTATTGTCAACTAGCACTGTATCTTCACCGCTTAGTTTTTTATTGCAACTTTCACATCTTGCATACATAATTCAGGTCCTCTCTAAAAGTTAATCATCATCTATCCCTTTCGACTTTCGCAATATAGTTGGCATTGTCTACTGCTTATTGTTTTTTTATTCATATTTTTTAAGTAATTTTTTCAAATCATCCGTGCTAACATCTGTTAGTGTATTTGCCTTACGCTTGGACCAATCTGTTGCCTTTTCAACTCGCTTTTTAGTCGGGCTATTAGTAGTCTTAGACGGTAATTGATCATACGTATCGTCGATATTTGCAAACCATGTTTTACCTGCCTTGACAAATGACCTATCAACGTTGTGTATCTTGATATAGTTCAAATATGAATCTAATTGCATTTTTGCTCTAGCAAACGTATTGTCTTTGCCAGCTTTCCTCCAAGTTTTATAGCTAGCAAGCGCAAGTTTTTTACCTTGTTTTCGATACGGTGGATATAACTTCCAAAGTGAGTTAAATTCTTTTTCATAATCAACAGAGTTGTCCAAATTATCAGATTTGGACGTATTATTGTTAATCTGATGTGTAGTCTCTGTGTATTCTATTGGTATAGGTTGGGTCTCACAGTCCCCTTCCATTGGTACTTGTTGTACCTCTCCATTGGTACTCTCAGTCCCTTTCGAATTGGTCAAATTGTCCAAGGCATCGTAGTTAATTCGATACCATTTTGTTCGGTCAAATTTAGCTTTGTTATAATTCCCAGTTATCAGTAGTCCCCTATCACATAAATCCCTAAGGTAACGCTGGACTGTTTTTGTTGTTAACCATGGGAACTGTTTTTGCCAATCAGCAGCAGTGTTATATACCCACCGGTGGCCATCAACAATGTTGTTAGAGCGCTGCAGCCAATAATGTATCTGTTGCAGCATAATTGCCTTATCGCTATTTTTTAAGGCTACGCACAAACTAGGTATTGCCTGTAGTGGTGGCTCTGATATTAATAAATCGCTCATTTTAAGCCTCCATCATCCACTTAGCACCGAACCAATTAGTAGCCAAATTTTCCCAGTAGCTTAAATTCCTGTTGTTTTTAGTAAAATCCCTAAACAATTGCATTGTTTCAGTTTCAAAACCAATCTGATTGACAAATTTGCTGATACTGTCTACTTTAATGAGCTGAGCGATAATAAAATCGTGGGCATTACTGTAGTCGCATGGCAGATTGGTGGATATACATCCCTCGAACGTAACAACATTGCCATCAATGTCCTTAGCGACCCAGATAGGCTTATTTTTATATTTGTTAATAACGTAAACCGGTAATTTAACCTGTTCCACTTTAGTCACCTAAGCTTTCTCTTCACTTTTTTATTTTTTGGCTTTAGCAATATCCTTGTTTAAGAAATACAGAGATAGCACGAAGAAAAACGATAGGAACATTAGGCACAGCAGACATGCCTTTTTTATGAAGTATGTCCAATTGTTAGGCCATACGTTGTTAGCTAGCATTGCTAACAGATACCAAAAAAACCAACTGAAAATCTTAGCTAGTATGCTAGCTGCAAATTCTTTATCTTTTTTAATTACATTGTTTTCCATATTTAAAACCTCTCAATCACAATTCGTGAGTTAATCAGAGAAAAAAATATATTGGACTGATTTCCCATAAAAATCGGCAACTTTTGACTTGATCTTGTCAGTGCCTTGTCGTTGGCCGGATTCCAGCGAACTCAACATAGATTGACTTATACCGATTTTTGTAGCTGCACTAGCTTGTGAAAGCTTAGCAGAATGTCTAAGTTCAATTAATTTTTTGTTCATTTTTTAATCTCCTTTCATCACATAACGTGATTATAAACCACAAAATGAGAAATGTAAATCACATTTTGTGATTTTGAAACTTTTAATTACACATTGTGATATTATCATCACATAATGTAATTACTTAGGAGGATATATTTTTGAATAATGACAGATACCAACTTGGTAGAACGATTGCATCGCTCAGAAAAAAGAGACAAAAGTCCCAATCCGAAGTTGCTAAGTCGCTAAACATAGGTTCAAGTACATTGGGAATGTATGAAACAGGTAAGCGTGAACCTAACAACGCAATGCTTTCTAAAATAGCTGACTATTTTAATGTTTCAACTGACTTTTTGCTTGGTCGTGGCGAAAGCAATGATAGTAATACATTAGCTTGGCAAGATTTAGGCATGGCATATGGAGGCAACGTACCGGATGATTTAAAAGACATGTACCGGGCACTTGCTGAAGAGTATGTCAGAAAACATCCAGAGGCACTAAACAGAAATAAGCCAAAATAAAACAAAATAGAAAGTATTAGTATTATATGAACGATGTACTATCCTGGCTGTACGATTACTGCAGCAAAAACGACATAATGGTCCAACACATTAATTATCTAGGTTCACACGCTCCGTCAATGGCATATACTTACCCGCGCTTAATAACTTTTAATGACAGCTGGTATAACGATGATGAAAAGCCATTTATGCTGGCTCATGAAATTGGACATGTAATGTGTGGCACTACTATTTGCTACAATACGCAGAACCACAAGTTGAGTATTAGTAAAAATGAATGTGAGCATGATGCTAATATTTTTGCGATTAAGTTACTAAAAAAATATTGTGCAGAAAATGGGATACATTATGACAATGCTGTGCAGTTTGCAGAGGCATTTGCAATTCCCAAGAAGTGCTTTTACTTATTAGAAAAGGTGTAATATGTGTAGTAATAGTAATGAGTCAGGTAATTTTCAACACATTGATCCGTACGATTTTATAATGGTTCCTTTGCTAAAAAGACTACAGATAGGCATTAATAATTTTAGCCGGAGTAATATTGTTGAATATATTAAGATTTGGCATCCCTCACAGTTGCTAAAATCTGACGTTACGTTTGCATATCAATGTACCAATGACAATCTATCGCCGACTGTACAAGATGGCGATATAATGCTAATCCATCCGCAAAATCATGCCGCAATTGGTAACATAGTCTTGTTTAGGTCGCCAATTGAAATAGCATTTGGTAAAGTTACTAAAACTAACAGCAGTATTGGCATTAAAAACAAAGTATTAGATTGGCGGCCTGGCAAAAATCAAGATTTAGGAATAATAGGTAAAGTCGTTAGCGTCAGACGCACGTTTTAGATTATTGAGGTGATTATTTTGAAATTTATAAAATCAAAATTGACTAAACTAGCAATTAGTTGCATTGCTTTAGTAGCCATGGCAGGTGTTACTACTAGTACAGTAAGTGCTGCTACATATGGCCAATATTACAAGGTTGATAACTATGCATCTAAGCCCCGCACGGTTAAACTAACCAAAAATATAATTATTAGGAAAGTAGTGTGGGCTAAAAACAATGTTAAGCATCATCTTGGCAGCAGTAAAACTTTAAGAAAGGGCACAACGGTTAAGGTGTTAGCTAATAATCCTAAATATTGCTGGTCGTTGTTTGGCAAGTATGCTAACTGGGTCTATCCACATAAAGCGACTAATTGGTTTAAAACCTCAAAAGTTGATAATAGAAATAAATTAGATAAGCAGATAGATAGTAGCTATTACGACACTTATTTTAAGGATAATGTTCTCTACATTAAGAACAAAGGTGAGCTTAAGCTAGAGTCTGCAAAAGTTGATAATAATAGTATTGTCCTTGACTGTACGCTTAAAAATACGAGTGGAAATGCAATTGATGTGGCAACACTCATTAGCGAATATTTGAAAGTTACTGTAACCGGCAGTGACGTTAGTGTAATGTTTACAGCCGAAAATGATTACACTGTTAAGCCGCATTCTACAGAATCGGTTGTCATTACTAGTCAAGCCGTTAGTCATCCAGAAGTATTACAACAAGACAATCGCTTGACATTTGTTCAGATAAAACCAGCATCAAATACTAAAAAATTTTATTTACCTTATAAATAAGACCTAAAAACCACCCTGATAAAAATTCAGAGTAGTTTTTTAGTGCACAACTAATTGTCTTTTGCATTTTAACCATCATAAAAGTGCAATCTCAGCATTCATCAAACACAAAAAAGGCAGCCTTGAGTAAAAGGCTGCCTTTAAAATTGCACGTTAGTTGTCGCACAATCATTATCTTAACTAACGTTAGTATACCACCTTTATTTATTTTGGTAAAATATCATTGCACGTTTGTGCACCACTTTTGAATAAGGAGGTGAAGCTGTCGTGCAAAAAATCATTATCTTAACTTTGCTATATTGCATACTATCAAAAATAGAGCAGATATTAGTTGATATCGCATCGATTATTGATAGCATTCGCAAATAGCTAAAAAGCAGTCGGCGTAAGCTGGCTGTTTTTTTAATTGGTACATTTTGTGAAGTTGATTTTTGGGCCAAAAAAAGAACCCTATTAAATTAGGATTCTTTATCGTGAAACAATGCGATTTCACAAAGTACATTAATTAGGTCAATTAAAGCCCTGTCTGGTAGCTACTTCGTATAATCTACATTATGTTAACTTGCGATTGGTATAGCTAATTTGAAAAGTTAAAGTCGATTTTTCAGTCGGGCATCTCTACGTTCTAAAGTTTTATATTGCATGTCCAACTCTCTTTTTTGGTCGTCAGCAAGTGTGTCAACAAACGATTGATAAAGTAGCTCAATACCATCTTTTTGTGTTGCAGTATAGCCAAGAGTTACAAGAGATTGCAGCATATTTCGGGCATGATTAGAAATTTTCAGATTAGTATTAAATGTTACTACTTTAGGTTTTGACTTAGATGAAGGTTGCTTTTCTAAATCAGCAATACTTGCCATTTTATCAGGCTGGAAATCTTCAAGCTTTCTATCATTATTGGCCCAATTTTTTGCTTTTTTGTTTGTATTGTTAAGCATCCCCATAATATTAGTGTCCTATCCTTTCTAGTATTTCATCAGTGATTTTTTTGTAAACCGCGAATACTTTTTTATCATACTGATCATTAGTCGTTATGCCAGTTATACCATAGCGTTTAATACGTGCCATATTATGGATTGTAGTCGACAATATGTTCTTTTCTCCAAAATAATCAGATGCTTTAGATAGCGTCATTTGGTCAACAGGTGCTCGTGGTGTAATCAAAACTGCTAAAATGCCAATAACATCAAGATTTGGAGCGTGGTATTTATCAACAATATCATTTTGCATGTAGTCGATAAAGCCAATTGCACCGTCTAGTGATTGCTGCTGCGTTTGCATAATAACCAGGCACCAATCGCTTGCATATAATGCTGCGTCTGTAATTAATGATATTGTAGGCGGTATGTCAATAATTACATAGTCATATTTTTCTGCCACAGGCTTAATTAACGTACTAAGATACTGGACTCTATCTACATACTTTTCAAATTTTTGCTCCATAAATCTTGGGAATAATGCAAAGTCAGGAGCGGACCCCATTAGGTCTAGGTTGCTTTGAATATTAATTATAGATAGTTCTAGATTTTCCTGTTCAACCGCTGACATTAATGATGCCTTAAAGTGACCTAGTTCGCCATCAACATTAGCCTTTGTCTTAAGCAAGATATTGGTTGCATTAGCTTGTGGGTCTAGATCCATTAATAGTGTTTTGTTATTGCGCTTTGACAACTCATACGCAACTTGAGTCGCATTTGTGGTCTTTCCAACCCCACCCTTAAAGTTACCAAAGGTTATAATTTCAGTCATGTGTCGTTACTCCTTTGCAATTGCACTACATAGTGCTGTAGTGCGATAGTTCTATAGTGCTAGTATACCATAGTGCCGTAGTGCTGTGGTGAATAAATATAAAATACTATAAAAACAGTAATTTTAAGAGTGTGCTGTAGTGCAAGTGTGCCGTAGTGCAAGTGTGCCGTAGTTCTGTAGTGCAAGTGTTCTATAGTGCTGTAGTGCTGTAGTGCCGTTTTATTTTTTGCTTGATTTTTGCTCAAAAAGCCTTTATTATTAGGCATAGAAAAAGCCATCAATCAATAGACCACATGGTTAATTAATTAATGACT